>CALKVR010001041.1 GCA_938004815.1 uncultured Polyangiaceae bacterium
CCGTCCTTGCCCTCGCCGCCGCCCAGGTAGTCGCTGAGGACGCTGTGCGCGCTCTCGTACTCGCCCGCCTCGATCATCTCGATCGCGCGGTCGACGTCGGCGTTCGAGCGTTCGAAGGGCCGGCGCGGGTCCCAACCCGAGCAACCGACGCCGTGGTGAGCGAGCATCCCGAGCACGCACGCCGCGAAGAACCCCTGCAGCACGGCCGGGCGCGCGACGAAGCGGATGACGGCCTTGGAGACAGCCCTCACGTCGTCCTCCTCGCCCACATCGGCTTGTTGTCGGTCGACTTCACCGGGGGCTTGTTGCGGATGAAGCGGAAGCGCGGCGCGTCGGCGATGAGCGCCTCGAGCAAGAGCAGGATGATGGCGAGCCCGAGGGGGTACTCGTAGACGTCCGCGAAGACCTCCTCGTAGTGCTCCGAGAACTCGCCGCCCTTCATCGCCGCCTTCAGATCGGCGGTGACCTCTTCGATCCCGGTCCGGCCCTTTTCTGCGCGGACGACCTGGCCGCCCGGCGTCGCCTTGGCGATCGACGCCAGCTGCGCCTCGCCGCGCGCGGTGAGCTCGGTCGTCATGTAGTCGCCGCGCTCGTCGCGGCGCCAGCCCTGCACCTCGCCGTTCGGGCCCACCTCGGGGATGCGTTCGGGGGTGCGGCCGCCGATTTGCACGACGTGCACCGTGGTCTGGTCGTCGCCGAGCGAGCGCGCGACCGACAGGGGCGAGCCGTCCAGATCCTCGCCGTCGGTGACGAGGATGACAAAGCGGCGGTGATCCTTGCTCTTGGGGTCGCGGTTCAAGAGGTCGCGGGCGGCGTCGAGGGCGCGGGTGAGCGACGTGCCGCCCACGGGCATGTCGTTGGGCTCGATGCCTCGGAAGAACTGGGCGATCGCGGCGCCGTCGGCCGTCATCGGGAAGCTCATCGCCTCGCCCGCGAACGCCACCGCGCCGAAGCGGACGCCCGGCAGCGACTGCACGAGGTCGGCGACCTCGGCCTTGGCGCGGAAGATCCGCGAAGGCTCGACGTCGCGCGCGTACATGCTCTTCGAGAAGTCGAGCGCGATGACGATGTCGACCTTCGTCGCGGGTACGAGCACCTTTTGCCCGCCGTACTGGGGCCGCGCCGCCGCGACGAAGGCGAGGGCGGTCGCGAGGACCAAGAACACCCCTCGGAACGCGCGCCGCTTCGACGGATCGTGCGTCATCAAGGCGGCGACGCGACCCTCGTCGCCGAACCGCTGGCGCGCCTTACGGCTGCGCAGCCCGGAGATGAAGAGGACGAGCCCGTAGACGAGCGCGACCGCGGTCCCGATCAGGAAGTACGGCGCCGCGAGGTTCAAGGGAACCTCCGTAGCAACAGCACCCGCAAGAGCACGTCGAGGCCGAGGAGCGCGACGCCGGGGATGAGAAGGAGCGGGAACAGATCTTCGAAGCTCGAGCGCGAGGCCTCGAAGCGAGTCTTTTCGAGCGAGTCGAGGATCTTGTGCATCCCGTCCGTGAGCGCCTTGGCGTCGGTGGCGACGAAGTGCTCGCCGTTGGTCTGGTCGCTGATGCGCTTGAGGAGCTCGGGGTTGACCGGGAAGCGTTGCCGAACGTAGCGCGGGTGACCGAGCCAGTCGGTGCCGTCCTCGACGTCGACCTCGTCACCGGTGCCGATCTGGATCGTGTGGACGACGCAGTTCTTTTCTACCGCGAGCTGGGCCGCGAACTCGGGCGACACCTTGCCCGCGTTGTTGTCGCCGTCGGTCAACAGCACGATGACCTTGGACTGCGCGTCGCTCGCGCGCATGCGCGAGATGGCCGTCGCGAGGCCGTCGCCGATCGCCGTGCCCGACTCGTCGATGACCCGGAGGGTGAGCTTCGAGACCAGCTTGGTGAGCAGCTGGTAGTCGAGGGTCGGCGGCGACAGCAGGTAGGCCTGCTTGGCGAAGACGACGACGCCGATGCGGTCGCTCTTGCGCCGCGAGATGAAGTCCTTGACGACGACCTTGGCCGTCTCGAGCCGCGTGAGGCGCTGGTTCACGGCCAGGTTCGGGCGGCTGGGTAGATCGTCGGGGTCGCCGTCGAACACGGCCTTCATCGACCCCGACAGATCCATCACGATGACGATGTCGATGCCCTTGTCGTCCGTCCGCTCGTCCTTTTTCAGGCTCACCGGCCGGCACATCGCGGCCACGAGGAACACGAGCGCAGCCGCGCGTGCGATGCCGGGGATGTCGCGCAGGTACGTGCGGACGCCCTTGGGCCCGCGGGCCAGACCGAACACGGTGCCCAGCATCACGTGCGGCCGGCGCGCGCCCTGGTAGACGGTCGCGAGGAACAGCACGAGCGGGACGGCGAGCAGCGCCCACGCGAAGTACGGCCGCTGCCAGATCGCGTCCTCGAGGTCGCGCCCGCGGGTGATGAGCGGATACGCAGCGCCGGCCGCGAGGAGGGCGGCGAAGGCCGCGACGATGCCCAGGATGCGGAGAGCGACCTTCACGCTGCGTGCGCCTCCGGCGGCGGTGGTGGTGGGGGCGCGGCCGGCGGCGGGGGCGCCTCTCTAGGTGGCTCGGCGGGGGGGGCCTCGGCGCCCGGCGGAGGCATCACGGGTGTCGTGGCCTTCACGATCTCTTCGGCCTTTTGGAGAGCGTCACCGCAGGCGAACCGCGACGGCTCGACGCGCGCGAACTTCACCAAGTCGCACTCTTCGAGGAACGACCGGATGACGTCGAGCGCGGGCACTTGGGGGCGCACACGCTTGAGGAGCGTCAACATCTCGTCGGTGGTCGTCTCGAGGCCCTCGAAGCCGAGCCCCGAGAAGCCGTACCGCTCGCCGAGGTACTTGCGCACCACGTCGCTCGCGCGATCGTAGAGCTCGGAGTAGGGGCCCTCGACGAGCAGGGGCGAGCGGCGGATTTCTTCGAGCTCGGCGACCGCGTCCTCCCATGGCAGGCGGCGCAGCGCCTCGGCCGCGGGGACGGGCTTCCGCAGCTGGCGCCGAACCCACCACGCCGTGATGGCGGCCAGGATGAGCGCCAGGATCACGGCCGCGAGGATCCACTTCATCAGGGGCCAATCTTCGATCTGCGGGCGCGGCGGCGGGTTGGGGTGGGGCTTGGGGTTCTCTTCTGCCGCGGTGGGGTCGCTCGCGGTGATGAGGTGCATCTGGGTGCACACGATCATCGTGTCGCCGTTGGCTCGGCTCACCGCCATCGGCAGCTGCGGCACGGTGAGGCTCGCCTTGCCGGACTTCGTGGGCAGGACGACGAGCGGGATCACCACGTTCGTCGTGACCTCGCTCACGCCCTCGTTGCGGTCGACGGTCGGGGGCGCGCCGCCGTTCGACTCGGCCACCGCGAAGCCTGCCTCGGCGAGCGCCTTCTCGATGTCGCTGCCGGGGATGAGCTTGAACCCGTTCGGCAGGACCGTCTCGCCCTTGCCGTGGCTCACCACGATCTCGAGGCGCGCTTCGTGCCCGGCCACCGCCTCGCCGGGGAACTTCTCGGAGAGCTTGGGCCGGGTCGCGCCCTCGGGGATCTTTTCTTCGCAGGTGACCGCGTTGGGCGCCGTGCGGTCGGCGAGCGCCGGGCCGGCAGCGAGCGCCAGCGGGAGCGCGGCGAGGACGGCCGCCGAGAACAGTCGCGCCGCTCGGGTCATCGGCGCCGGCGCCTCCTGCGATCGAACAGCTTGCGAAGCGGGCCGACGACGCTCTCTTCGGTGCGGACGATGACGGCGTCGAGGGCGAGGCGCTTGAAGAGGCGCTCGCGCTCGGCGCGGAAGGCCCGCATCGTCTGGGCGTAGTGGTTGCGCACCCGCGCGCTCGACGTGTCGACCAGCACCTCGGCCCCCGTCTCGGCGTCGACGAACGACGCGAGGCCCACGTCGGGCAGCTCTTCGTCTCGGCGGTCGACGATCATGACGGGGATGACATCGTGTTTGGCGGCGGCCAGGGCCAGGGCTCGCTCGAAGCCGGCGGCGAAGAAGTCTGACACGAGAAACGTGGTGCTGCGGCGCTTCGTCACCTGGACCAGCGTCTCGAGCGCCACGCTCAGGTTCGTGCCCTGGTACATCGGCTGGTGTCCGAGGATCTCCCGGATGACCCGCATCACCTGGCGGTCGCCCTTGCGCGGGGGGAGGATCTTCTCCACCACATCGGTGGCGAGGAGCAGGCCGACCTGGTCGTTGTTGTTGGTGGCAGAAAAGGCGCAGAGCGCCGCGACCTCGGCCGCGACCTGGGCCTTGGGGGCGCGGCGCGTGCCGAAGGCCGAGCTGCGCGAGGCGTCGACGACGATCATCACCGTCATCTCGCGCTCCTCGACGAACACCTTCACGAAGGCGTCGTTCATCCGCGCCGAGACGTTCCAGTCGATGAACCGAACGTCGTCGCCGGCCTGGTAGCTGCGCACCTCGCTGAAAGAGAGGCCGCGACCGCGAAAGATCGACGAGTACGCGCCCTGAAGCTGATCGCTGACGAGGTGCTTGGTGCGGATCTTGAGCCGCATCAGCTCCTTCAGCATCTCGGGCGGGATGGCCGCCGGCGGCTGCTGCCTCGCCTGCACCCCCGCTCGCCGGGCGGCGAGCGCAGAGCCGGGCGCGGGGGCCCCCGACTGGGCAGCGGGCGCGCTCTTGGTCACGGAACCTCGACCACCTCGAAGACGCGCCGCACGACCTGCTCGGCGTTCACCTGCTCGGCCTCGGCCTCGTAGGTGAGGCTCACGCGATGGCGGAGGACGTCGGCGCCCACGGCCTTCACGTCCTCGGGCGTGACGTAGCCGCGGTGGCGCAAGAAGGCGTGCGCGCGCGCAGCCAGCGCCAGGGCGATGCTGGCGCGCGGGCTCGCGCCGTACTCGATGAGGCCGACGAGATCGCGCATCCCGCGCTGGGCGGGCTCGCGCGTCGCGAAGACGACCTCGACGATGTAGTCCTTGATCCGATCGTCGACGTAGATGTCCTTGACCACCTCGCGCGCGCGCAGGAGCTGCTCCGCCTCGATGACTTTGTTCGCCTTTTGCTGCTGCATGACGAGCGCGCGGTCGACGACCTGGCGCTCCTCGGCGCGGGTCGGGTAGCCGACCTTGATCATGAGCAAGAAACGGTCGACCTGGGCCTCGGGGAGGGGATAGGTGCCCTCTTGCTCGATCGGGTTCTGGGTGGCCATGACGACGAACGGCTCTTTGAGCGGGTACGTCGTGTCGCCGATCGTCACCTGCCGCTCCTGCATGGCCTCGAGCAGGGCGCTCTGGACCTTGGCCGGCGCGCGGTTGATCTCGTCGGCCAACACCAAGTTCGCGAAGATCGGCCCCAGCTTGGAGGTGAACTCGCCCTTCTGGTGGTTGTAGATGACGGTGCCGATGAGGTCGGCGGGGAGCAGGTCGGGGGTGAACTGGATGCGCGAGAACTTGGCGCCGATGGCGTCGCAGAGGGTGCGGACCGTCAGGGTCTTGGCCAGGCCGGGCACGCCCTCGAGCAGGACGTGGCCACCGCACAGGAGGCCGATCAAGATCCGCTCGATCATGTAGGTCTGACCGACGATGACCTTGCCGACCTCGCCCATGAGGTCGTTCAGGAACGTGCTCTCGTTGGCGACGAGTTCGTTGAGGGCGCGGACGTCGTGCATGGAGGTAGAGGTGGCCTTTCGCGAGACAGCCGGATCCGAAACAACGTTCCCGTGGGACGTTATTCCGTGACCGTTGGACGTCTATCGGTGACGCGAAGTTGTGACAGCGATCGGATTATCAGGCCGTGTCGGCCGCCGCCACCCGGAGAGTCGCCTGACCGCGGCTCTTTCCGTAGAGCTGCCAGATCTCGACCTTGTAGTCGCCCTCGGCCGGCGCGGTGAAGCTGAGCGGCGGCGCGCTCTGTGGCCGGCCCGTCGGCAGCTCACGCAAGACGCGCTCCAACACCACCTTGCCCTCGGGCGAGATGATCTTCACCGTGTACGGCGGCTCGGAGTCGTCGAGGGCGCGGAACACGAGCTTCAACGTGTCGCCGACCTTGGCCGAAGGGGCGTTGCACACGGTCTCGATGCTTCCGCTGGACTCGACGAGGCTCAAACGTCCTGATCCTTCATCGCCTTGCCGCCTGGCCCAGCCAGGCTGGGAGGCGGGCCTACGCCTCAATTGTAGGCACGCTTCTGGCTGCCGGGCCAATTCGTGCCTCTCGCGTCGGCTGGAGGGCGGGGAGGGCTCGCGACCAAGCATGACACCTTCTACGCACCGGTGTGCTAATCTCCGCCGTCATGTTGATGCGTCGAGCCTTTGCCGGCCTCGTGGCCGGAGCCGCCTTGGCCGTCCTCGGGTGCAGTGGGGGCACGGGCGGGGCCAAGGTGGCCAACGTCACCCCCGCCGACATGCCCGAGGGCGCCGACTGGACCGGCGTCTATTACGACGAGCTTTACGGCTACTTCCACATCGTCCAGGAGGGCAAGACCGTCTCGGGCAAGTGGGAGCGCCCCCACAAGGACAAGTGGGGCGAGCTCCACGGCGAGGCGACCGGCAACCTCCTCAAGTTCACCTGGTCCGAGTACACGGTCGGCGCGGTCGGGCCTGCGGCCCAGCGCGATGGCAAGGGGTACTTCGTCTACTCCCGGCCCGAGGGTGAGAACGTCGATGACAAGATCACGGGCGAGATCGGCCGTGGCCAGGACGAGCTCGGCGAGAAGCTGAGCGGCGTGAAGCAGCGCCTCAAGATGCCGGATCTCGGCTCCATCGGCGGCACCGGCGCGACCGACATCGGCGGTGGCGACTGGGACGGCGACAAGAAAGAGGGCGGCACCCCCGAGCGATCCCCCCGAGCCCCCGTGACGGGCCGGCGCCGGTGAAACGGGCCCTGCAGCGCCTCGCGCTCGTTGCCTCGCTGGGCGCCGCAGCGTGCGATCCTGCGAAAGAGGCGGCGGATCTCGCGTCCGCTGCCACCGCGAAGGCCGACTCGCTCGCCTCGGCGGCGAAAGACCAGGCCCGGACGGCGGCCCGAGACGGGCTCTCGGCCGCGAAGCGCGAGCTCTTCGGGCTCACCGACAGCGGGGCGCTGAGCCAGGGCGCGAACGAGTGGCTCAGCAAGCAGACGTCCAATGACGCCGCCCTCGCCGCGGTACAAAAGGGCGTGCAGCTCGCGCCCGTTGCGATCGAGGCGGCCAAGGTCCTGAACCAGGCCGTCGACGACGAGACCGCCATCGAGCCGATCTTCCAGAAGGTCGACCCCGAGAAGCAGAAAGAGATCGACGATGCCATCGGCAGCATGCCGAAGGTCGAGGTCATCAACGGGGTAAAGGTCGGCTTTCGTAAGCTCGACGCCGTCGAGACGTCCAAGCTCAAGAAGGAGCAAGCGGCCGTCGTCCTGTGGCGCAAAGACGATCACGTGATTGGCTTCGTCTACCGGACGAAGCGCACCATCGACCTCGAGGTGCTCGCCAAAGAGGCGCCTCGCCTCATCACGCTCACCGAGACCGCGCTCGAGACGAAGTGAAGCCGTTCTTTCCACCGCCGCCCAAGGCCGAGCCCCCGTATCGAAAGGGCGCGAGCCGGGTGGCCGACGACGCGCCGCAGAAGGTCGAGGTCGTGGCGAGCCGGCCCGAGCCGCCCGAGCTGCCGGGGATAACCGAGGCGGTTCGAAGAAAGGCGGAGACCGCGCGCATCGCGAGGGAGGTCGCGCCGCTGCCGATCACCCGGAACCGCTTCTGGGCGGCGCTCCTCGACCACCCCCGGCTCGTCGGGGCGGTGGCGTTCGTGGTGTTCGGCGCGCTCTTCGCGGTCGCGGTCTACTTCAGACAGTCGATCTTCTGGCACCGCCGGCGGGGGGGCGGGCGAAACGGGCGCGGCGTCCGGCGCCTTGGCCACGGCGGCGGGAGCGGGGGGCGCCGGGG
>CALKVR010001042.1 GCA_938004815.1 uncultured Polyangiaceae bacterium
GGGACGCGGCGCTCGCCAAGCTCCAGACGACCGACGACGCGCTCGTCCGCCGGCACCTCCTCAAGGCGCTCGCGTCCACGAACACCCCCGCCGACGCCGAGCGGGCGCGCGCTCTCGTGTTCGACGAAAGGGCCCTGAAGCCGAGCGAGGTGATCCTCTTCGCCTTTGGTCTCACCGACGCGAACGAGCAGCGCGCCGAGCTCCTCGCCTGGCTCGAGCGCGACATGCCGCGCGTCAACGCGCGCTTCCCGGAGGGCGTTCGCGGCTACATCCCGATGCTCGTCGGCCGCCTCTGCGACGCCAAGGTCGTGCCCCAGGTCCGCGCCGCCTTTCAGCCGCACCTCGCCTCGATGCTCGGCGCCCCGCGCGCCCTCGAGAACGCGGTCGAGCAGATCGCCATCTGCAGCGCGGTCAAGACGAGAGTCCGCGCGAAGTGAGAACCCCAAGAACCCGGTTGCGTTCGCCGGCGCGAGCCCCTAACTCCGCCCGACCTTGGGAGCTCTTCGCGGAAGCCTGACGTTCGCTCGTTTCTACGTTCGCGGTGACGTACCCGACGATCTCGCCGGGTTCAGCATGAAGCGCATCCGCGCGCAGGCGTTTCAGCCGTTGCTCCCCGACGACGACGTGGCGCAGAAGCACGGCTGGGCGAGCATCGAGGATCCGTTCGACACCGATCTCGGCCACGAGTCGGTGTTCTTCAACGAGTACGTCGCCCTTGCCCTGCGGGTGGACCGCTGGGCGATCCCGGGGCCGCTCCTCAAGGCGCACCTGAAAGAGGCGGAGGCCAAGGTGCTGGAGAAGAAGGGCCTCGAGAAGCTCGGGCGCAAGGCAAAAGCCGACCTGAAGGACATGGTCGTGAAGAAGCTACGCCGGCAGCTCGTGCCATCGACCCGCAGCGTGGACCTCGTTTGGAACCTCCAGACGAACGTCGTCCTCTTCTTCAGCCACGCGAAGAAGGTGCACGAGCTCGTGCAAGAGCTCTTCGAGAAGACGTTCAAGCTGCAGCTCTTGATCGAGAGCCCGGGGACGGCAGCGGACCGTCGGGGCATGAACGCCGCCGATCAAAAGGCGTTCTCGGTGCTCGAGGCCACGTCGCTCGCGACGCGCGGGGGGGCGGCATGAGAGACGTCGCCGAGCTCGTCGAGATGAACCGCTTCGTCGGGCGCGAGCTCTTGCTCTGGCTCTGGTTCGAGAGCGAGATCTACGAGACGAACCTCAAGCCGTCCAAGGGGCCGTCGTGCTCGCTCTGGCTCGAGACGCAGCTCACGCTGAAGGTCGAGACCGAAGAGGCGCGCATCAAGTGCCCTGCCCCCGCCGCCGCCCCGGAGGCGAAGCAGGCGCTGCAGCAGGGCAAGCTCCCGCAGCAGGCCCGCCTCCACGCGCTGGTCGGCGAGCACGAGTTTACGTGGGTGATGAAGGCCGAAGAGCTCGCCATCGGCGCGCTCAAGATCCCCGCACTGCTCAAGGCCGAGGGCGACAAGTACGAGGCGCTCTACGAGCGCATGCGCCTGGTCGAAGAGCTCGAGGCGGTGCTCGAGCAGCTCTTCGCCGACTTCATCACGCTGCGCCTCGCGGCCGCGTGGGAGACGAGCATCGTCCCCGAGATGAAGCGCTGGGCGCGCGGCAAGCCCGTCGACGAAAAGGCCTACACCGCGCTCAAAGAGAAGCTCTTGAAGAAGCGGTAGGCCGCGCCGACCAGCGCCGGAGCTACTGCGGCGCGGGTTCGCACTCGCACTCGCCGAACGTAGCCCCGTTGCAGGTGCTGACGCCCTGCGAGCCATCGGGGCAGGCGCAGACCTGCTGCGTCCCCGGCTGACACTCGAGGGCGTCGAGACACTGGGTGAGGCAGGGGAACGCCGCCTCGAGGAAGGAGTCGGGGTCGCAGAGATCGGCCGAGCCGCCGGCGAGGCAGGCCGCGCACTTGTTCTGGCCGTCGTTGCAGGGGTTCTCGACCTGGCAGTTGCCGGGGTCGACGTTCGCGCAGCCGGCGAGCTCGACGCAGAGGTCGATGCAGCCATTGCCGTAGAGCAGGACCACGGGCTCGTCGATGCAGTCGACGAGATCGTCGTACTCGTCGTCACAGGCCGAGGTGTCGGCCGCGTCGCCCTTGCACTCGAGAGACTCGTCCAGGCAGCCGACGTACGCGTCGTACTCGGCGCCGCAGTCGCCGTCGGTCGCCTCTTTTTCGGCCTCTTCGAGGGCCTCGGCGCACCCCTCTTCTTCGTCCTGGTCGACGCAGCCCCCGCAGTCGCAAAGACGCTTGCAGATCGTCTCGGGGGCCGGGCCGCACGAAGCGGCCGCGAACGCGCCAAAGACGCCCATCCCCAGAGCCGAGCCAAGCCAAGCCGTGCGCCGCATGGCCACAGCTTGCCCAAAAAGACCCGGCCTTACCAGCCCAGCCGCGCGGCGAGGGCGTGCTCAGTCGCGCGTTTGCAAAAAAGGCTCCAGGCCTTACTTTACGGCCGCAGCGATGGCTCGCGACCTTTACGACGTGCTCGGTGTGCCCAAGTCCGCAGATGAGGACGCCATCAAAAAGGCGTTCCGAAAGCTCGCGGGCAAGTACCACCCCGACAAGAACCCCGGCAAAGACAACGAGGCGAAGTTCAAGGAGATCAACCGCGCCAACGAGGTGCTCTCCGACAAGGACAAGCGCGCCCTCTACGACGAGTTCGGCGAAGAGAGCCTGAGCCAGGGCTTCGACGCCGAGCGCGCCCGGATGATGCGCAACTTCTCTCGCGGTCAGGCCGGTGGCCCCGGGGGCGGGCGCGGGCGGAGCGTCAGCTTCCAGGACATCTTCGGCGGCGGCGTGGGCGACTTCGGCGACATCTTCGGCGACTTCGGCGGCGCGGGCGGCCGCGTGCGCTCGCGGCCGCGTCGGTCCCCCGACATGGAGGCCGAGGTGACGATCGACTTCGTCTCCGCGCTCAAGGGTACGACCGTCGAGCTCCGGCAGAGCGGCTCGGCCGAGCCGGTGACGGTCCGCATCCCGGCCGGCGTGAGCGACGGCGGCCGCGTCCGCATCGCGGGCCAAGGCGGCAGCATCCCGGGCGCGCAGCCCGGCGATCTCCTCCTCACGGTGAAGGTGCGCCCCCACAAGCACTTCAAGCGCGAGGGCGACGATCTGCACCTCGAGCTGCCCATCAACGTGGTCGAGGCGTACGAGGGGGCCAAGGTCCGTGTCCCGACGCCCGACGGTGAGGTGCAGCTCAAGGTCCCGCCCCGCACCCAGAGCGGCACCGTCACGCGCCTACGCGGCAAGGGCGTCCAGAAAAAGGGCAAGCCCCCGGGCGACCTCTACGTCCGCTTCCTCGTCCAGATCCCGACCGCCGACACACCCGAGGTGAAAAAGGCGATCGCCGCGCTTCAAGATCTCGTCGAAGATCCGCGCGCCGGCATCAGCCTCTGAGCGGGCGTCGCGCACCCATGGTGCAGCACCTCGATCGCGGTACGATCGCGCGATGCCTCGGCTCGGCCGACTCGCCGCCATCGCTGCGCACGCTGCCATGGGGACGGCGGCTGTGCTCTGGGCGAACGGCTGCGCTTCGAGCGGCGAGACGGAGAGCCCTCGCGCGGCCCCGACGACCATCGAGAGCGCGCGGGCGGTGCCGCCGCTCCCCCCCTTGCCCGCGCTCGCGTTCCTGCTCGAGCTCTCGATCCCGCTGCCGAAGAGCATGGGGTGCGATCCCGCGAAGGCGCGCCTCACGGTCACGGAAGTCTCGAGCGCCTGGGGCCCGTCGCGGGACCCGGCTGCTTCGCCTGGGCGGCATTCGTTGCGCGCATCGTTCGTCAGCTCGGGTGATGGGTGCTGCCCTCCGACAGTCCACGTGTTCACCAGCGGCGGACAGCCGCTCGAGAAGTTGGATATCGCGGCGTGGGATGTGCCCCCCGGAGTCATCTGCCAGGGGCAGGGCCCTGCCTCCGCCCTCGTCGGCTTTGGCTCGCCGGTCGGGACCCGCGCCCTCCGCATCGTCGTGCCGATCGACGGAACGACCGAGATGGCAGCTGACCTGGATCTCGAGTCCGGCGACGTGGCGCGAGACGCCGGCGGCGGACGACGATGATGGCAAGCGCTCGCGGGGACACCGCTCTCATTTGTTTGGCGCTGGCGTCGATCATCGCTTGCGACGAGCCGCCGCCACCGGACGCCACGACAACCGCGTCGGCCGCCTCGGCCGCGCCGCGTCGTCGACCGAGCATCCTCGGCACGGCAGCCGGCAACTCCCGGAACCCACGACTGTGGACGCGTCTTCGCGTGGACGTCCGCTTTCCTGGCGCGTCCACCTACGTCAAGCGCTCGCAGGGCGCCGGGCCGCGCTGCGAGCGCTTGTTCGATCTCGCTGTCGACGATGTCTACTGGGGTCCCGCGGGGGCGTCTTCGCGGGTGGCGGTCGACGCGACGTTCCTCGACCGGGCGCCTGCTGCGGATGAACGGTGCGACGGGCTACCCGAAGGGTTGGCGCCCTACGTCCACCCGATGGATCGGGAGCTCTTCTTCTTTCAGACCCAAGTCACCGCGGCGTTTCCGGGAGAAGCGGCGGATGATCCGGGGCCGCGCGTGCTCCCGCTCCACCCTGCGCTCGCAGGTCGCGCTCGCGACACGCAGACCGGGGCGTTCGGTGCGAGCAACGCGTGGGAGCTCTCGGCGCCGCCGCACAACCTCTATGCCCCGATGCACCTGCGCCTCGCGTTCGGGCCCGCCGGCACCGAGGCTGTCGACATGTTGGCCGTGGCGCTCGACGGGACGCAGGTCACGGTGATGAAGCGGAGCCCCGCGGCGACGCACGCTGGTCGAGAGGGGCCGGGCGGGCCTGACCTGCGCGCCGAGTGGCTGTCACGTCACGTCGACGATGATCTCTACTTCCTGCGCAAAGTCGCGCGAGGCTACCTTTCGCCGACCGAGCTGCCCTCCGCCAAACACGAGATGGCCCAGGTGCTCTGTCCGCTGCTCGCAGAGGCGCTCGCCGGCCCCGATCCGTGGCCGCCCGACGACGCGGTGTTTCAGCGCATGTGCCCTTGATCGGAGCTCAGCCCGAGCTGCCGCCGGTCCCGGGCCCGCTGCCCGAGCTGGGCGGCATCGGGCCCGTCGCGGAGCTCGATGCCGAGCTGCTGCCCGGCCCGGGCGAGCCCCCGCCCACGCC
>CALKVR010001043.1 GCA_938004815.1 uncultured Polyangiaceae bacterium
CCACGACGCGTCGTAAAAGGCGCTCTCGCGATCGCGGGGCTCGGTCGTCCCGAGCCGTGTCGAGGCGTCGAACGCCGACGCGCCCGTGTTGCCGACCGTGATGCGGGCCGTGAACGTCTCGCCCGGCAGGACGGTGGCGGGGACGTCGACGCTGACGAGCGACGCGCCGTAGCCACCGGCCGAGGCGAACGCGAGCAGATCGTCGTACGACCCGTTGAAGACGTTCAGATCGACGTTGCCCGCGATGCCGGGCACGCTGCCCGACGAGCTGTATTGCCAGACCGCGACCTCGGACCATTGGTCGGCGATGTTGGCGCAGCTGCCGCACCCGGGCGGAGGCATCGCCGGCGGCTGGCACGCGTTCGGATACTGCGCGTGCCAGAGCGGGTACCCGGCGTAGTCGGCGGACGCGACGTTGTCCTGCCAGAAATACTTGCCGGTGTAGATGATGGGCCGCTTGCCGGTGCCGGCCTCGACGAGGTCGAGCCACTCGCCGACAGCCTGCGCGAGCTGGGCCGGCGGCACGACCCCGTTCTCACCGGTGCTCTCGACGTCGATCACGCACGGCAGATCGCCCGGGCCGAGGACGCCGACGGCGTCGATCACGACCTGGGCTTGCCACGCGACGTCGACGTCGGGCTCGAAGTACTGGTAGGCGCCGCGAAGCATCCCCACCGACTGGATGCCCGCCCAGTTCTGCTCGAACTTCGGGTCCATGAAGTCGCTGTGGTTGATGCGCGTGATCGCGAAGCCGTAGCCCGCGCCCGCGACCGCGTTCCAGTCGATGTCGCCCTGGTAGTACGAGACGTCGATGCCATGGACGACGTCGGTGAAGCAGACTTCGATGGCCGCGTCGGCCTCGGCGACCGCTTCGTGCGAGGGTTCCTCGACGGCACATCCCACACTCGCCGCCACGAGAGCGGGGCCCCAAAGCAAGCGGCAAGCGCGCATCGCGCGGCATCCTAACAGGGTGGAGAAAAAAGGCGGCGGCCTCGTGCTGGGTGGAGTCGGTGCTGCTCTTTCACCCCCCCGGCCCCTCTCACTGCGTGAGGGGGGAGAACGCGAAAGGGGGCGCCGGCGCGCTTCGGCCGACCAGCCGGGGCGGCGCCCTGGTATAGGCGAAGGATGGTTGTCCCGGGCCCTCCCGGTGCCTTCGAGGGCGCGCCCGTCGGGATGTTCGGGGCGGACGCCGCGGGCGGTGTCACCTGGGTCAACGAAAAGTGGTGCGCGGCCGCCGGCATCGACGGCGAGCGCGCGCGGGGTGACGGCTGGCTCGATGCGGTGCACCCCGCCGACCGCGCACGCGTGCAAGATCGGTGGCGAACCGCGATCACGATCGGTGAGCCGTTCACGTGCGAGCTTCGGTTCGCCCACGAGAGCAAGCCCGACGTCTGGGTGCAGATCGTGGCCGACCCCGTCCGCGACGAGGCGGGCGCGGTGGCCGGCTTCGTCGGTGCGCTGATGGACATCACGGCGCGCGCGCGGGCCGAGGCCGAACGCCGCATGGCCGATCAGCGCGCCGGCGTCGGCGATCGGCTCGCGGCGCTGAGCACCCTCAGCGCCGGCATCGGCCACGAGATCAACAACCCCCTCGCCGCGCTCTTCATGTCGATCGACCATGCGGCCGCGCGGGTCGAGGCGCTGCGCGCGGACGGCCGGCCGAGCCCTGCAGTGCTCGACGCGAGCTTGGCCGAGATACTGGACGTGATCCGTGAAGCGCGCCTCGGCGGCGCGCGCATCGACAAGATCGTGCGCGGCGTCTCGAACCTCGCCTCCCCGCGCGACCACGAGTCCGCTCGCGAGTGCCGCGTGCACGACGCCATGGACCGCGTCCTCGCGATGACGGCCCACAGCCTCGGGTCGAAGATCAAGGTCCAGCGCGACTACCGCCCCGCGCCGCGCGTTCTCGCCGACCCGATCGGGCTCGCGCAGGTGTTCCTGAACCTGATCTTGAACGCGATTCATTCGGTGCAGTCGGCCAAGCGCGCCGGCACGATCCGCGTGGCGACGGCGATGAGCGACGACGGCCGTGTCGTCGTCGAGGTCGAGGACGACGGCGCCGGAGTGCCGGCCGCGATCGCGCGGCGCATTTTCGAGCCGTTCTTCACCACCAAGCCACCGGGTTTCACCGGGCTCGGCCTCGCCGTGAGCCACGAGATCGTGAGAAACCTCGGCGGCACGCTCGAGCTGGTGCCGGGGCGCGAGACGGGGGCGCTGTTTCGGATGACCGTCCCCGCCGCGGAGCTGCGCGACGATTCGCCGTCGGCGAGCGCCCCGCGCCGCACGCGCGTGCTCATCGTCGAAGAGGAGTACGGGCTCCTCATCGCGCTGAAGCGCTCGCTTGGCGACGGCTTCTTGGTGGCCACCGAGCGCGACCCTCACACCGCTCTCGCGCGGCTCAAGCGTGGCGAGCGGTTCGACGCCGTCGTCGTGAGCTTGCTCTTGACCGAGATGCCGATCACCGAGTTCTTCGACGCCGTGCGCGCCCTCGACGAAGCGCAGGGGCGGCGCGTGCTCTTCTTGACGGGGCTGCCGGTCTCCGAGGAGGCCGATGACCTCGCCGAGCGGCACTTCGATCAGACGGTCGAGCTCTCGGTGCGGCCCGAAGAGTTTCAG
>CALKVR010001044.1 GCA_938004815.1 uncultured Polyangiaceae bacterium
GTCGTCGGTCGCGGTCGCGTTCGCGCGCCAGCGAAAGGTGACCGGCGCGCCCGCGGGCACCGCCATGCCCGCCGTGGGAGCATCGATCACGGCGGCCTGGGCCGGGTCGTCCACCGGCGGAATGCGCAACACCTCTTCCAGCGCCTCGTCGCCGCCCTCCATGTCGAAGACGACGTCCGAGATGTCGACACCGCTCCCGCCGCCGCCCGACGACGCGTCGTCGCCGCAGCCCACGAAGAAGACGCCGGCGGCGAGCGTGGCCGAGCCGCCAAGAGCCAAGAACCCACGGAAGCGCATGTTTGTCAGCTAGCAGGTCGCCTGCAGAGGCGCACGCGACAGAATGTCGCGGCCGGCCAACGGCCCCTGTTGTAAGACCCGGTCATGACCGAAAGGCTGATCGAGTGCGTCCCCAACTTCAGTGAGGGGCGCAACCCGGAGGTGATCAAGGCCATCACCGCCGCGATCGAAGCGGTCGGAGGCGCGCTCCTCCTCGACGTCGACCCCGGCAAGGCGACGAACCGGACCGTCATCACCTTCGTTGGCCCGCCCGACGCGGTGATCGAGGCCGCGGTACGCGCCGCGAAGAGGGGCGCCGAGCTGATCGACATGCGCCAGCACAAGGGCGAGCACCCGCGGTTCGGCGCCCTCGACGTCTGCCCGCTCGTCCCCGTCAGCGGCGTCACGATGGAGGAGACGGCCCGCTACGCACGGCAGCTGGCCGAGCGCCTCGGCAAAGAGGTCGGGCTCACCATCTATTGCTACGAGCACGCTGCGCTGCGCCCCGAACGGCAGAACCTCGCCGACGTGCGTGAGGGTGAGTACGAGGGCCTGGCCGCGCGCCTCGCCAAGCCCGAGCACGCGCCCGACTTCGGCCCCGCCGCCTTCAACCCCAGGAGCGGCGCGACCGCGGTGGGGGCGCGTGACTTTCTCGTCGCGTACAACGTGAACCTGAACACGACGTCCACGCGGCGCGCCAACGCGATCGCGTTCGACGTGCGCGAGAAGGGCCGCGAGAAGCTCGACCCGGGGACGATGAAGCCCGTCAAGGATGCGGCGGGCCAGCCGATCTGGGTGCCCGGCTCACTGAAGAAGGTGAAAGGGATCGGCTGGTTCATCGAGGAGTACGGCATCGCCCAGGTCTCGCTGAACCTCACCGACATCTCGGTCACCCCCCTCCACGCTGCCTTCGACGAGTGCTGCAAGAAGGCCGACGCTCGAGGCGTACGCGTCACGGGCTCCGAGCTGGTCGGCCTCGTGCCCATGCGCTCGATGTTGGACGCGGGCCGCTACTTCTTGAAGAAACAGCAGCGGTCGACGGGCGTCTCCGACGCCGAGCTCATCAAGATCGCGGTCAAGTCGATGGGCCTCGACGATCTCTACCCCTTCGTCGCCGACGACAAGATCGTCGAGCTCGCGATCAAGAAGCGGGCGGCCGCCGCGCCGAAGCGTCTCGTCGACCGGACGGTGCGAGCCTTCACCGAAGAGACCGCGAGCGAGTCGCCCGCGCCGGGCGGCGGCTCGATCGCGGCCACGATCGGCGCCTTCGGGGCGGCGCTCGCGACGATGGTAGCGAACCTCTCGTCGCACAAGCGCGGCTGGGACGCGCGGTGGGAGGAGTTCAGCGATTGGGCAGAGAAGGGCAAGGCCGGCTACGAGGAGCTGCTCCGTCTCGTCGATCTCGACACCGACGCCTTCAACCGCGTGATGGATGCCTTCGGCATGCCGAAGTCGACCGACGACGAGAAGGCCGCGCGCAAGCGCACCATCCAGGACGCGACCTTCCGCGCCGCCGAGGTGCCGCTCGAGGTGATGCGCGTCGCGCTCGCGTCGATGGACGTCATCGAGAAGATGGCCGAGATCGGTAACCCCGCGTCCGCGTCGGACGCCGGCGTCGGCGCCCTCTGCGCGCGCACGGCCGTGATCGGTGCGCACCTGAACGTGAAGATCAACTGCTCGAGCCTCGAAGACAAGGCGCGCGCCAAGCCTCTCCTCGACGAAGCGGCCCGCATCGAAGCCGCGGCCGTCGAGCGCGAGAGGGCGATCCTGGCGACGGTCGAGAAGCGGATCGGGTAGCGCCAGCGCAATCTGCGGCTCACGCCGTCGTGGTCAGGCGCGGGCTCGGCCGGCAGCGGCCCGACGACGCTCGAGCGCCGCCGCGATCCGAGCCCGCAGGGCGTCGGGCACGTCCGGCGACGCGCCGAGCCGCGCGAGCGCCGCGTGGGTCGGCGGCTCGTCGTGCGGAACATCCTCGAACGCGGCTACCGCCAGGGCGACCGATGCCTGGAGGTCGGCGTGTCGCGCCCCGAGGTCGTGCAGCGCCAGCTGAGCCGAGACCGCGCTCGAGCGCCATTTGTCGTTCCGCCGGAGACACGAATGCCACAAGTCGACCCACACGCGCCGGTCGACCCCCTCACCGAGCAGGGTCAGCACGGTGCTCCTGACCTGGCGGACGGCGATCGCCTCGTAGACGTCGGCGACGAGGAGCTCCGCATCCATGAGCCGTCGTCTGGCAGCCTCGGTGTCACCGCGCGAGGCGGCGAGCTCCGCGAGCTCCGAAGAGAAGACGATGCGCATCTCCGGGCACGAAGCGTTGGCGCTCGCGAGCGCGGCTTCGAGCACGTCGGAGCAGCCGCTCTCATCGCCGCGGAGCGCGAGGAGATGGGCCCGGAGGTGAGCCACGTGCGCGCGCCCCCACGGATCGACCTCGAGGACCGGCGCTACCCTGGTGAGCTCCGCCTCGCACGCGGCGAACCGATCGGAGTAGAAGAGCGAACGAAGGACGAGTCGAACCGCCTTCAGGCGGATCGGGCTATCGGGCGACTCGGCCTCGACCCTCGCGAGGAGCGGTCTGACGATGTCGAGCGCTCCCTCGTAGTCGAGCTCGAAGTACCGGAGCCGCGCCTCGATGTACGCCGAGAGCTCTGTGAGGGGATGTCGACCGTCGAGCCCGAGGGGCGCCAGCCAGGCGACCCCGAGCGAGAAGTAGGTTCGTCCGGACGCGAGGTCGCCGCCGAACGCCATGACATCCGCGGCTTCGAAGACCAGCGAGCAGGCCTCGTGGGGGTCTCCCGCCTTGTGGGTCAGCCGAGCCGCGTGCGCGACGACGTCCGGGCGGTCTTGGCCAAAGGTTCCGATCAACGCGGCAGAAGCCGACCGGTGAATCCGCGCTGCCTCGCGGTGCGAGTCGCACGAGGCCTGAAGGCGCGCTCGCAAGGTCTCGCTCGAGAGCATGAAACGCTCTCCGCCGTCGGGCGCGAACACCCCGCCGAGGAGCGCCTCGTCGACGGCGAGGTCGGCCGCGGTCTCGGTGAGCCCGAGCTCTCGCGCCATCGCCCGCAGCAGCTTGGTCGTGAGGTGGCCCGCGACGTTCGCGGAGCCCAAGAGGAGCACGAACCGCTCACCCATGGACGACTTCAACGGCTCGAGCCACCGGTCGACGAGACCTTGCGCGCCGCGCTCCCACGACGCCTCGCCGGCATCGACGTCGCCAGCGCGCACGCCGGCGCGGGCGAGGTGGTCCCTGGCCAACGCGACGACGTGATGGGGGACACCATCGAGGGTCGCGGCGGAGGCGGCATCGCGATCGGCGCCGACCATCGATCGCAGCAGGGCGAGCGAAGCGTCTCGTGAGAGCGGCCCGAGCCGGAGCGGAGTCGCCCGCTGCGACAGATCGAACAGGCGATCGCGCGAGATCGAACGCTCGAGCTCGGCCTCCGACGATGCGGCGATGACGAGGACCGGTAGATCGTCGGAGTCGAGGAGCGCTCGGACGAGCTCGATGGCGCCGTCGGTGGAGTGCGCGATGTCGTCGAGCCACAAGAGGACGGGCCGGCGCGCCGCGATGCTGCGAATCGTCTCGAGCGCCAAGCCGGCGGCGGTGCTCGCGTCGAGCAGGAACGTATCGGCCGGCGTCGCGAGCCAATGCGTGACGGCCGCGTCGTCGCACGCAACCGTCAAGGCGCCGACGGCGCGCAGATGATCGAACGCCGCCTTCACGCGGGCGCCTCCGCTCGAGTCCAAGAGCCGTTGCACGATGCCGCGCAGGCCCCGGAGCGGGGTCGTCCCATCGGCGGAGAACCTCGCCGCGGCGCCCTCGAAGCTCGCGCTTCGCTCCGCTTCGGCGAGGGCCCAGTCGCCGAGGCGACTCTTGCCGATACCACCCTCTCCCGTCACGAAGATCAGCTGCGGCAGGCGCGAATGCGCCACCTCTCGCATCTTGTCGCGAATCACTCGCAGCTCGAGCTCACGCCCGAACAGGAGCGGCGCTCGCAGGAGGCCCGCTCCGGCAGGCAAGAACCATCCGCCCCCGCCGTCCACTCCCACCGCGCCGGTCGTGGGCGCGGCGTCGGCCTTGCCTAGGGCGGTGCTCCGGAGCAGCTCGGTGTAGACGGCTCTGCGGGCGCGACCGGACGCTTCGGAC
This sequence comes from uncultured Polyangiaceae bacterium, assembly GCA_938004815.1. GTDB lineage: Bacteria > Myxococcota_A > Polyangia > Polyangiales > Polyangiaceae > Xiheicaenibacterium. The sequence continues at coordinate 4,421 of CALKVR010001044.1, forward strand.
GAGAGCTCGTCTCTCGGGCGTGCGCGCTCGGGCTCGAGCTCGGCGCGCGCGAGCTCGAGGATCTCGAGCGCCTCCCGAGCAAACCGGAGGCGCCGCTCGAGCTGCGGCTCGCACAGCGCGGCGATGAGCGAGGTCAGCCGTGCAGGAATCGCGCGCCCCAAAGCGTCGACGCGGGGCGGCTCGAAGCCGGCGAGCTTTTCGGCGTACACGCGAGCGAGGCTCTGTCCTCTCCACGGCTGCCGGCCCACGATGGCCTCGTAGAGGAGCACGCCGACCGCGTAGAGATCGGTGCGAGGCTGCAAGGTGCCCTCCTCGAACTGTTCGGGCGCCATGAAGGCCGGCGTTCCGGCATTGATTCGCCGCAGCCCGCCGTCCTTCGTCGCCCCCAGTATCTGCGCGACGCCGAAGTCGCAGATCTTGGCGATGGACGACCGCGAGACGAGGATATTGCCCGGCTTGAGATCGCCGTGCACCACGCCCTGGGCATGGGCCTCGGAGAGCCCCGTCAGCACCTGCCCGATGATCTCCAGCCGTTCATCGAGCCCCATTTCTTCGGACGCCGCGAGCAGTGAACGCCCCTCGACGAGCTCGGTGACGAGGACGACGCCCAGCGACGGATGCTCGAGGAGATCGATCACCTCGACGATGTTGGGATGGTGCAAGTCGGCCATCGCCAGCGCCTCGTTGACGAGCCCTCGCCTCACCTGCGGGTCCTTCCCGTCGCCGAGCAGGATCTTGGCCGCGAAGCGCGCGCCGTCGGGCGAACGAATGGCCTCGTGGACCTGGCCCATCGCGCGGTGCCCCTGCTGTGGCTTCCCGAGGCCGG
>CALKVR010001045.1 GCA_938004815.1 uncultured Polyangiaceae bacterium
GGCGGCGGGGCCGGGCCCGACGTCGCCGACGACGACGTCGCGCCGCTGCCGCTCGACCCGCAGGCGAGCAGCGCGGCCGCGAAGGCGCACGCGGCCGAGCTTCGCGTCCCCGCCGGCATCATGTCGCGGAGTATGCCAGAATCCGCGCCCATGACACGCACGCTTGCTTCTCTGACCCTGATCGTGGCGGCCGGCTGCGGCGGCGTCGTCGTCCTCGAAGACGACGGCGGCGGGGCCGGTGGAGATGACGGTTCCGTCACTGTATCGAGCGGCACCACGCCCGCGAGCAGCGGTTCGTCGGGCTCCGGGTCGAGCGACGTGATCCCGAACATCACCGACGTGAAGCTGGGGGGCAGCTGCATGCCCGTCGTCGGGCCCGACCCCGTCGCCGGCTCCGTCGTCGTCTCGTACGAGAACGCGGGGTCGACCCCGGGCAGCGCCGAGCTCTTCAACGCGTCGATCTACGTCTCGACCTCGACCGAGGGCTGGGTGTTCCCCCTGGAGATGTCGCCCACTTCGAGCGGCGTGATCGCACCGAGCGGCGGCGCCACGGTCGAGCACGTCAAGGTCTCGACGCCGGGCGACTCGTCGTTTCTCTGCAGCTTGTGCGGGATGGAGGCGACGTTGGTCATGAACTGGGAACAGAACGACCAGACCGACGTGGCCGACTCGAAGGCGTTCATCGTCGGTTGCGCCTTCTGACCGGACACCGGGACGACTGGCGCCCGCCATGCCGCTGCCCCGGCCGCAGGCAAAACGCTGTTCCGTGGATCGCTAAGCTTGGATCGTTCGCGATCCGAATCGTCCGCGCCGGCGCCAGAAAACCAAACAATTTCAATTACCGCACCATGGCCCACTTCTCGCATAGGGCGCGCACATGACCCACCTGTGGGCTCATGTAGGAGATGCGACGATGAAGCGGACGCTCTGGCTGCTGGCTCTTTTGACCGTCGGATACGGCTGTTCGGACTCGGACCCCATCGTGGGCTCCGACGGCGAAGAGGGCGCGAGCGACGACTCGGACGGTGGCGGCGCCGGGGGTAGCGACGCCAGCGGCGCCGGCGGAGCTGGCGGGGCGCCACCGTCACCCGTCTGCCCGGACGCGAGCGATGTCTACGCGGTCGAGCCGGCTGCCTCGAACCTCCTCTTCTTGCTCGACCGGTCGGGGAGCATGCACCTGCGGGTGACGGCCACCGAGACGCGATGGACGCTCACGACCGCCGGTCTCGCGAACATCCTCGCCTCCGTGCCCGACGAGACGGTCGCCGGGCTAGCCATGTTCCCCTCCGGGGATCAACCCGTCACCTGCTGCGGGGTCACCGCCGGCAACTACGTCGAGTGCAGCTGCGCTGCCGGCGAGCTGCCCGAGCCCGCGTCACGCTGCGACGCCACGACGTACGAGTCGCTCGCCGTGTCGATGGACGCGCTCGGCGCGGCCCACGAAGCGGACATGGTCTCGACCGTGGCCGCGTCCGACACCGAGTTCTATTGGGGCACGCCCCTCGCCCCCGCGCTCGGCGGCACGCTCGACGCCGCGCTGGCGATGTCTTTGCCCGGTGTGACCAGCGTCGTCCTCTTGACGGACGGCCTGCCCACGTCGTGCGACACGACCGACGATCCGACCGCCAACGACATCCAGCGCGCGCTCGATCTGGCGGCGGTGGGCGCGACCAGCGGCGTCCGGACGTACGTCGTCGGCATCGACGGCGAGGCCGCCTCCAGCGATCCGGCGACCGACCTGGCCATCAACCTCTCGCAGCTGGCGTCGGCCGGCGGCACCGCCGCGTTCGCCGGGTGCGAGGCGAGCAACGACTGCGCCTACTTGGTCAACGTCGACAACTTCGAGCAGGCGCTCGCCGACGCTCTCGAGACGATCGCGCTCGACGCCGCCAGCTGCGTCTTCGAGCTGCCGATGCCCGACGGCGGCACCCCCGACTACGACGCCGTCAACATCACCGTCACCAACGCCGACGGCACCGACGCCATCCCGCGCGACACGACCCACCAGAACGGCTGGGACTACCTGCCGGGCAACGAGCAGGTGAAGCTCTACGGCGACGCGTGCGAGAGCTTCAAAGCCGATGCGAACGCCAAGATCGAGGTCGTGGTCGGCTGCACCACGATCGAGAACTGACGCCCGCAGCGCTCAGAACGGGATCGACACCGTCAGCCCGGGCGTGAAGCCGACCGGCGCGGGCGGCGTCGACGCCGCGTCCGGGCCCGACTTGGGGCTGCGCGACAGGCCGATGACGAGGAGCGGCGTGCCCGCGCCGATGCCGACGAAGCCGCCGACCAGCGTGCCGAGCGCGCCCCAGCCGAACTCGTCGTCGGGGTTGCCGTCGATCCCCGAGAGCCCCCAACCGCAGACGAGCACGATGCTCGCTAGGAACGACGCAGCGCCGAGGCCGACGAGCGTCGCGCCACCGGCGATCATCCCCGTGTTGCGCTCGGTGAGCCGGTCGCGCTCGCTCTCGTACTTGACCTGAGCCTTCACGAGCTCGCCGGAAAGCTCGGCTTCTTGGTCCTCGTTTCCGGTGCGGCGCGCGATCTTGATCCGGTCCTTGAGCGACCGCGTGCGCTCCTTGAGGTAGTCGAGGTAGGCGTTGATCTCTTCGGGCGGGTCACCCGGGTCGGGTGCGTCGGGGGCACGCGACTTGGATTTGGCCTCCTCCTCTTCCTCTTCTTCGCTCTCGACGTCCTCGTTGTCCTCGACGGTGACGATCATGCGGCGCCGCTTCTTCGGCTGCTCGTCGTCATCGTCGGCGAACGCGCAAGGCGCGGCGGCGACCGTCGCACCGAGAGCCAGGAGCGCGACCGCGACGCGCGCGCGAAGACGAGTCACCCGCATGCTCCCAGTGGAGCAGAACGCGCGCGGCTCGACCATCGGATCGAACCGATCGCGCGCGGGTCAGAGCGCGGCCATGATCTTGGCGGCGGTGTGCTTCACGAGCGGCTTCTCGCTCGCGCGCACGATCCAGTCGAGCACCGGCGTCTTGATGAGCGTGCGAAAGAGACCGCCGCCCAGGAACGACACTCGGAACGTCGACCTGCAGCGCCGCTCGTAGTCGGCGAACGCGGCCCGCTCGGACGTGCCGCGGTGCAGCACGTCCCGGAGCGCCTCGGCCGCGAGCATCCCGCTCTTCATTCCCTGGTAGATACCCTCGGCGGTCGCCGGGTGGGTGAGCAGGCCGGCCTCACCGATGGTCACGCGCCCGGGAGCGGTGAGGTTCTCGATGTCGTACGAGTACGCCACCGGGTGGCCCTTCCACGCGCCGATCTGCGTCGCGCCCCGCAGGCGATGCTTGTATTGTTTGTCGAGGAACGCCTGAAAGAGCTCGCGCGCGTTGCGCTTGCCGTCGGGGCCGTCCTCGTACGTGATGCCGATGTTCACGCGGTCGGCGCTCTCGGGGAACAACCAGCCGTAGTAGGGCAGCACCATCGGGTCGAAGACCATCTCGAGGTGGCCGCGCTTGAACGGCACGTTGTCCCACCAGCCCATGATGGCCTGGATCATCCGCTTGCTCTGGCGTGGGGGAACGAGCCGGCAGTGCGTGCCGCCGGCGACGAGCGTGAACCGCGCGCGGACCTCGCGGCCGTCCTTGGCCCGCACGCCGACGACGCGACCGTGCTCCTCGATGAGCGAGTCGGCGGTGAAGAAGGGCACGAAATCGACGCCCGCGTCGAGCGCGCGCTTGAGGATGAGGTGATCGAGGGTGCGGCGCATGCACACCACGGCCTGCGCTTGGTCGCCCGCCGACTGGTAGCTCTCGAGCCCCCCGGGCGTGACGAGGCGCATGCCCGTGATGGGGTAAGCCTCACGCTCGACGTCGTCCCAGACGCCGAGCGCACGCAGCACCTCGATGCCCTTCGGGGAGATGCCGCTGCCGCAGGTCTTGTCGCGGGGGAAGTCGTGCTTGTCGAGCAGCACCACGTTCTTCAACCCGAGCTGCCCCAGATGAGCCGCCGCGGCGGTCCCGGCGGGCCCGGCGCCAACGACGACGATGTCGGCTTGCCTGCGTTCGCTCACGCTTTCCTCTCCCGCGTGGTTTGACGCCCCCATACCCGGAAAACGGCCGGCGGCACACCCTCGACGGCACCAAAGCACCACCGCGTCGGCCGGCCCACGTCGCGGTAGCGGTGCACCCCGACGACCGTCAGACGCGGCGGGCTCGGGTCAGGTCTGCGCCGGCGAATGCCGCGTCGGTGTGGCTGCCGCCGATCTGCGCGTCCGTGAAGTCGGCCCCTGCGAAGGTGGCGCCCGACAGCGTAATGCTTCGCAAAGACGCGCCCACGAGAGAGGCGCCGTCGAGGTTTGCTCCGTCGAGGCGGGACCCGTCGAGCTGCGCCCCATCGAGCCGCGCCGACCGCAAATCGGTGCCCGCCAGGTCGGCGCCCCGGAGATCCACACCGCTGAGGTCGAGCCCCGAGAGGGAGGCACCGGCGAGCGACACGCCTGCGAGCCGGGCGCCGCGAAGATCGAGGCCGGCGAGCGGTTCACCCCGCTGGATTCGGCGGACGAGCTCGGAGCGGACCTCCGTTCGCTCCGCGACGACGAACGTCTCGGGCGAGAGCGATGCGAACGCGCGCGTCACCGAGCTGGGGCCGTCGCTGTCTACCGCGATCCGCCCCACCGCGGTGGTCTCGTCCTCGATGCGCGGCGGGTCGGGCTCGGGCTCGGGCGGTTTGCTCGATGCCTTGGCTCCCGGCCCGGAGCCACCGCCCAAACGGAGCCCAGCGCGCGACGACCGTGCCGCCGCGGCGCCGCGGCGCTGCGTCGTGCGCGGCGCGCTGCTCGGGCCGTCACGAAGGGCCTCTGGTGGAAGCGGAGCGATGGGGATGAGGCGCGTCGCCTGCTCGGTCGAAGGAGCCTCTTCGAGCGGGCGCGCCGGCTGCTGCGCGGCGGCGCGTACCGCGGTGCGAACCCCGTCGTCGTCGTCGACGTCGCCGCGCCCGGTTTGGGTCTCGGCTTCGATCGACTCACCCAGCCCCGGCGGGATCGGCCGGACCGAGGAGACGTACGTGTCCTCGACCGAGAGGGTGACGTGGCTCGGTCGCTCCTCGACCGGGATGGGGGTGCCGCGAAGGATGAACGAGACGGTCCAGGTCCCGAGATCGATCAGGCACGCGCGCGCGCCCAGGATCAACTGAGCGGCCGGCTCCCAGCTCGCGACGATGTGCATCTTCGGCAGCTTGCACCACCGGCGGGCATCGGGGGCGTCGACGCCCTCGACGCCGAGCCCTTCGTCG
>CALKVR010001046.1 GCA_938004815.1 uncultured Polyangiaceae bacterium
AAAGAACAAGAGCCCGAGCGCGAGGTAGGCAGCGCCTGCGGGGCCCGTGCCGCCTGGGGCCTCGTCGCCCGCCGGGAGCCGGCAGCCGCAGCCATCGTCCTCTCCGTCGGCGTCATCGCCGGCTCCGCCGCCTGCGCCCGCGCCGCTGCTCGCGCTCGCGCCGCCGCCGCCGCCCGCGCCGCTGATCCCGAGCGCGTCCTCGAGCGCAGCCTTGGGTTGGATGATGCCGTACCCGTAGACGTCGTCGTGCCCGCTGGCATCCGGCTGGGCGAACGGCGCCGGCTTGGCGGTGCGGATCATGATCTCGTAGAGCTCGGCCGACGTCTTGTCGGGCACGGCGCTCGCGAGCAGACCGGCGAGGCCCGCCGCGACGGGGCACGCCGAGGACGTGCCGCCGAACACGGTGGTGTAGTCGGTCGGATCGGACCCGGCGGGGCCGCTGATGTCGGTCGTCAACGTGCCCGTCGGCGCGACGACGTCGATCGCGTTGCCGAAGTTCGTGAACGGCGTCTGCTCGTCGAAGTTGTTGATCGCGCCGACGCAGAACACGCCCTCGGCCGCCTCGATCTCGTCGTCGCCGAGCTCCCGGTTGTCGTTGCCGGCCGCGAAGAGCACGAGCGCGCCTCGACCGCCGCGGCCGTTGATGGCGACCTCGGCGATGATGTCGGCGAGCGCCTGGGGAACGGGCATCGGGTTCACGAACCCCCAGCTGTTCGAGACGACGTCGGCGTCCACGTCGAGCGCGAACTGGAACGCCTCGATGTCGGCGGAGAGAGGCGCGCCCGTTTCGGACAGAAAGCGCACGCAACGCACGCGACACTCGGGGCAACCGCCGGCGATGCCCTCGCCGTTGTCGGTCGCGGCGCCGACGAGGCCGGCGCACTCGGTGCCGTGCGCCGCGCCCTGCTCGGAGGGGACCGCCGATGGATCGTCGTCGCCGTCGACGACGTCGAGCCCGGGATCGAGCTTGGACACGAGGTCGGGGTGATCGAGATCACAGCCGGTGTCGATGACGACGATCGTGGTGGAGGCGTCGCCGCGGGTGATCCCCCACGCCCCGGGCATGTCGATGTTCTGGAAGTACCACTGCCCGCCGAAGCGAGGGTCGCTCGGCGTGTACGGGTCGGCCTTGGGCTTGACCGGCAGGTAGAGGTTCGGGACCACGTCGATGACCGCCGGCACCGCCGCGAGGCGGTCGGTGAGATCGAGCGCGTCACCCTGGCCGTCGTTTTCGACGAGCCACAAGCCGATGCTCGGCGCCAGCGGCTTCACCACGCGCGCACCGGCGGCCGCGAGCGTGGACGCCGCGTCCACGCCGTCGAGCTTCACGATCGCGCTGCCGTCGACGTGCGCGACCACGCTGCGGCCGTCGGTGTACGAGAGGCGCACCGGCGTGAGGACGCGCCCGCGCGCGTCGGGCGCCGGCGGTCCCAGCCGCTCCGCCATCACTTCTCTTGGACCATCGAAGAATCGGTGCGGGTCTGCGTGGACCTGGCCGGTGGCGGCGAGCAAGGCGAGCGATGCCGTGAGGGCAGCGATGGAGGGGAGCCGAGCGTCGAAAGCCATCGCGCCATCCTATCAATGTGTTGAACGAGGTGATGTCGGAGTAGAGTTGCCTCGATGCTTCATGGAGGCCCGCGGTGACGATCGGGACGGTCGACTACGGCCGCGTGGTCGTGCGGCGGAGCCCCCTCCTCGCGCTCCCCGACGGGCGGGAGGTGCCGATCCGGCAGCCGACCCTCGTCGGCTCCGCGCCGAGCGCGGCGCTCGTGCTCGATGACCGCACCGTCTCGCGTCTGCACGCCGAGCTCGAGCCCCGCACCGACGGCCTTTGGGTGCGCGATCTGGGGAGCAAAAACGGAACGTTCATCGACGAGGTCCGCGTCGAGTCCGGGCGCATCCCGCCGTCGGGCGGCCGGCTCCGTCTCGGGGGGCTCACGCTCGTCGTTCGCTACGACGCCCCCGAGCCCGTCGAGCTCTGGGAGCACGGCAGCTTCGGGCCGCTCGTGGGGAGCACCCCCGTGATGCGAGAGCTCTTTGGCAAGCTCTCGCGTATCGCACCGACCGATGCGTCGGTCCTCATCCACGGTGAGACCGGTACCGGCAAAGAGCTCGTGGCGCGCGCGATTCACGACGCTTCGCCGCGAGCCGGGCAGCCTTTCGTTATCGTCGACTGCGGCGCGCTCCCCGAGAACCTGCTCGAGGCCGAGCTCTTCGGGCACGCCAAGGGCGCGTTCACCGGCGCGGTAGGCGCGCGCGGCGGCGCCATCGAGGCGGCGGATGGCGGCACCGTCTTTCTCGACGAGGTCGGCGAGCTGCCGCTCGCAGTGCAGCCGAAGCTCCTGCGCGTGCTCGAGTCCAAGCAGGTGCGCCGCCTCGGCGAGCCGTCGCATCGTACCGTCGACGTGCGCTTCGTCTCCGCGACGCACCGCGACCTCTCGCGCATGGTCAACGCGGGCGGCTTTCGCGAGGACCTCTACTTCCGCCTGGCGGTGCTCGTGCTCACGGTGCCGCCGCTGCGTGATCACGCCGACGACATCCCCGCTCTCGTGAGCCACCTGATGAAGAGCTCGTCGTTCGTGCTCACGGCCGATCACCTCACGCGTCTCCGCTCGCTACCTTGGATGGGCAATGTGCGCGAGCTTCGCAACTTCGTCGAGCGCGTGCGCGCGCTGGGCCCGGATGATGCTTTCGCGATGATGAGCGGGGCCACCGGTGTGGCGCCTGTCTCTTATACACATCTGACGCTGCCGACGAAGAGGATAGT
>CALKVR010001047.1 GCA_938004815.1 uncultured Polyangiaceae bacterium
TCGCCCGCCGCGCCCTTGCGCTCTTCGGGGGCGAGGCAAGCGCGGTCGCGGGGCTGGGACGGGACCTGCGCGGCGGCCGCGAGATCGATGTCGCTCCCGGCGCGACCGTGCTCGATGGCCGAAGGGTAGACGTGGAACGACAGGCCCTGCGCGTGCAGGTCGGCGATGCGCGTCGTCAGCGGGACGATGATCCCGATCGCTTCGCGGAGCGTGTGGCGCTGGCCGAGGGCACGCTTCTGCTCGATCGCGTCGCGGAGCGTGCTGGATCGTACCGAGCTGGGGACTTCCTGCTGCGTGGTCATCTGGCAGCGTGAAGAGTACGGCCCTCCATGGGGGCAGCAAAAGGGGGCATCGAACGCGGAGGGGTCGTGCAGCAGGTTCTGCCAGAACGGCGCTTGGTGTAGGCAGCTGGAACCGGTGCCGCTTCTCCGTCTGCACCCGAGCTGGTCGTTCGCGGCCGCGATCGCCGTCGCTGCTTGCGACTCTCCGTCGTCGTCGGTCGATCCCACCGATCTGCGTGGCGTCTTCGACGACAAGAGCGCCGCGAGCGCGAGCGCGACGGCCCCGCAAAAGCCGCGCGCCAGCGCGTCGGCGCCTCCCCCGGCGCCGCCGACGCCGCGCCACCCCTCGGACCCGGGCTGCGTCGCCGAAAAGGGATCGCCCGCCGAGCCCAAGCGGGTCGCCGGCCGGCCCGCGTGCCGAGGTGCCGAGGTGCTCGAGTGGCGCGAGGCGTCCGGGGCCCCGCGGTACGCGTGTGTTTACAACCCGAGTGATCTTTCGCGCCGTGGCGAGATCCCGCTCCTCGTGTTCTTCCACGGGACAGGCCCGGGTCTCGACGATCCCAGCAGCATCCCGAAGCTGACCGATCTGCGAAAGGTGATCGACAAGACCGACCTCACGCGCGAGGGACGGCCCGGGTTCATCGTCTTGGGCATCCAGGGGCGTGCGCTGCAGGGGTCACCGCTCACGTTCGACACGGCGTACGCGCACCCCGAAAACCCGGACAAGGTCGCGGCCGATCACTTCGTCGACGTGCTCGTCGAGCGAGGCGTCGTCGACAAGCGGCGCATCTACGCGCTCGGCATGGGCGGCGGGGGGCAGATGGCGATCACCTACTCGATGCTGCGTGCCGACCGCGTAGCGGCGTTCGCGGCGTTCGCGCCGTTGGCTCCTCCGGCCGAGTGGTCGTGTCCAGGGCCGCCCCCGCCCGGCCTCGTGCTCTACCGCGCTTGCGACAAGATCGCGGCGTGCGACGCGGTCGAGGAGTGGCTGCTCCACCGCGACGGGCAGCGCGCCGAGACGCGCAAAATGCGGCTCGGAGACGGCGGGGTAGAGGAGCCGAGCTGCACCGTGCGCAACAAGTGCACGCCCAAGAAGGCCGAGGCGAACCACCACCGGTGGCCCAAGACCCGCGAGGCGGACGTCCTCGCGTTCCTCGCCGGACACGTGCTCGCCGTGCCCCGCTGACTGGCCTTCGGCGCGCATCTGGACTAACGAAAGAGCGCCCGTATGAAGCCCGGCCGCCCCATCACCTGTCGGATGTTCGAGACGCCGCTCATCGAGCGTTTCTCTCGTGTCCACCCGGTGGCGCCGTTCGTCTTCTGGACGCCGTTCCTGTTCTACTTCCTCTACCGGTCGTACGCGGGCGGCTTGAGCCCGCTCTTGATCCCGGTGGCGGTCGTGGGCGGCGCCCTGCTCTGGTCGATCACCGAGTACCTGCTGCACCGGTTCGTGTTCCACCGCCTGAGCAGCTCGTTCGCGGGCCGCCGCTTCTTCTTCGTGCTCCACGGCGTGCACCACGACTACCCGACCGACACGACGCGCCTCGTGATGCCGCTCGGCGTGAGCATCCCGATGGGCGTCGCGATCTACCTCCTCTTGCGGGTGGTGCTCGCGCCGGCCGGCCTGCCCGTGATCGACGCGACGTTCGTCGGCTTCGGCATGGGCTACCTCGCGTACGACGGCATCCACTACGCGACCCATCACTTTCGGATGAAGTCGAAGCTCGGCGGCTGGCTCAAGCGCTACCACATGGTCCATCACCACACCGGCGAGAACGCGCGGTGGGGCGTCTCGTCGCCGCTCTGGGACTGGGTGTTCGGGACGATGGGCGCGGGCGCCAGCGGCGCCACCACCACCACGACCGTCGTCAACCGCTGACTAGGGCGCGGCGGGGGCCTTGCGCTTTTGCTTGCGGGGTAGGGCCGAGGCCGCGAACGAGCGGAGCACGTTGCGCCCGCAGAAGGGGCACAGCCAGCCGATGTCGAAGGTCTCGCGCTCCGGATCCATCGCGTGCGCGGGCGCGGGCTCGCGCTTGCCCATGAGGAACGCGGAGCCGTGGAGCGGCAGGCGCTCTTCCGTCAGCTCGGCGGTGAGGCTCGCCTGGCACTCGCATCGGCTGGACGCCACGTAGACGGAGGTCATCCCGCTCCCTCTACCCCACGTGGCCGGCTTCCGACAAGCTACGGCCGTGACCCAGAGCGAGCCTTTCCGCCAGATGCGGTTTCGCGACCTGCCGGACAAGCCCCGCGTCGCGCACCCGTACTTCGAGGTCGCGTCGCGGACGGTAGAGATCGCCTCGACCGACTTCGGCCGCATCGGGGTGTCCTTGCGCGAGCACGGCGATGGGCCGCCGCTCCTCTTGGTCCACGGGCTCATGACGTCGAGCTACTCGTTCCGCTACGTGCTCGAGCCGCTGGGCCGTCACTTTCGCTGCATCGTGCCCGACCTGCCGGGGGCCGGCCGGACCGGCAAGCCGGCCGTCTCGTATCGGCCCGAGGCTCTCTCCCGGCTCCTGGG
>CALKVR010001048.1 GCA_938004815.1 uncultured Polyangiaceae bacterium
CGGCTCGGCCGCTGCGCGTTCGCCTATCCGCGGGTGACCGCGCGTCGCCTCCAGCCAATCCGGGCCCTCGAGCGTCGCCCACGCGGCGTCGCAGGCCTCGAAGACCCCCGCGGCCGAGCCGAACGGGCGCTTCGCGAGCATGCCCGTGACCCACCTCTCGGAGGCGCAGCACGCGTGCAGCTCGGCCCGAGCCTGATGGGGCGGCAGCGTGTCGAACCGCGTGACGCCGAGGCCGGCGCGCGCGGCGTCGCCGAGGACACCGAACACGCGCAGCCGGCTCACGCCCCCGTCGGGGTACACGTTCAGGCGAACGTGGGTGACGGGGCCCAGACGAGCGAGCTCGGACTCGAAGTAGTGCCGCGTGTGGGCCATGAGAGGCGTGCGCGGCAAGAGCTCGCGAAACGTCGCGCGCTCGAGCTCGGCGGGGGTGTCGCCGGTCGCGTTGGCGGCCTCGATCGAGCACGTGTCGGGAAAGTTGCCCTTGAAGTGGTTGGTGTCGATCTCCAGGCGCGTGACCTCGCCCGGGGCAGCGAGCCGCACGATCGACCAATCGTGCCCCTGGCCGCGGCGCCGGCGTGTCTCCCAGCCGTCGGACATGTTCTTGGCTCTGCCGGGCATGATCAGGTTGCGTCGCTCGCCGAAGAACATGTCGCTGCACGCGATGACGTCGCCGCCGCTCTCGGCCGCCGCGAGATCGATCTCGCCCCGCGCGTGGCCGATGCGACGAAAGGGCGGCACGACGTCGCCGTAGACCCGCAGCCGCGCGACGCCGCCGTCGGGGTAGATCACGAGCTTGAGGTGCGTGAACGCGAACGGGGTCTCGACGGCGAACAAGTTCTTCTTGTTGCCCTCGAGGTGCGTCTTGCCGAGGACCGGGGTCCACGCCGAGGCGAGCACGGCGTCGAGCGGCGCGTCGATCGGCGCGGCGCTGCCGAAGATCTCGCACGCCTCGGGGTAGTTGCCGCGGAACCAGCTCGTGTCGACGCACACGCCGCGGATGACGCCCGGCAGGCCCAGCCGGACCACGCAGAAATCGTGGAAGTCGGGGTGGAGCGACGTGTCGGCGGTGCCGTCGGGGTGGCGCTTGCGCCGGCTCTCCCAGCCGTCCATCCACTTGCCGCGATCGGTGTACGCGTGCTCGCGCCACTCGGCGTCGTGCGGCAGGAGCAGGTTCTCTTTTTCGGCGAAGAAATCGTCGGTCGCGTAGAGCACGCTCGCGCCGAGCCGAAGCGAAGCGAGATCGAACCGATCCGTGAACGCGCTCATCGAACGCCTCCTTTCAGCCAGAGCCCGCGGCGCGTGGCGGCGCGACCGCTCTCGAAGACGGGCTCGCCCCTGAGATAGGTGGCGACGACCCGGCCCGACAGGGTCTCGCCGTCGTACGGCGTGAGCTTGTGGCGGTGCAGGATCGAGGCCTCGTCGACGACGGTGTGGCCGTCGGGATCGAAGAGGACCAGATCGGCGTCGGCGCCGGCCACGATCGCTCCCTTCCTCCCGTCGAGGGCGGCGTGGCGCGCCGGCGCCGCGCTCATCCAGCGCACGAGATCCTCGAGCGCGAAGCCGCGCGCTCTGGCCTCTGTCCACACCGCCGCGACGCTGAACTGCACGCCCGCGATCCCGCCCCACGCCGCCATGAAGTCTCCCTCGTCCGGCCGCTTGAGCGCGGGCAGGCACGGCGAGTGGTCCGAGACGATCATGTCGATCAACCCCTTCTTCATCGCCTCCCAGAGGCGCTCGCGGTTGTCGCGCTCGCGGATGGGAGGCGCGCATTTGTACCACGTCGCTCCGGCCGGGATCGTCTCGGCGGCGAAGTGGAGGTAGTGCGGCGCGGTCTCGGCGCGGAGGGGCACGCCCTCGTCTTTGGCGCGCTGGAGCGTCTCGAGCGCGCCGGCCGACGAGAGGTGAACGACGTGGATGGGCACGCCCGTCTTCTTCGCGAGATCGTAGAGGAGCTGGACGGCGCGATCCTCGGCGGTGGGAGGGCGCGATCGCAGGTACGTCTCGTAGGCGCGTGGGTCGGCGCCCGCGCGCGTGAGCTCGGCGGTGGCCGCGTCGATGGGCTCGGCGAGCTCGGCGTGCACCATCAGCGAGACGCCCGTGCCGCGGAGCTGCGTGAGGGCGGCCTCGACGTCGGCGGTGCCGACGAACGGAAACTCGTCGACCCCGGAGGGAACGAGGAAGCACTTGAAGCCCCGCGCCCCCTCGTCGAGGAGCTCGCGCAAGCCCGTCGCACGGCCCGTCGTGTTCTCGGGGACGGCGCCGCCCCAGAGGCCGACGTCGACGGCGATGCGTCCGTCGGTGAGCGCGGCCTTCTCGGCCACGCCGCGCCGCGACGTGGCCGGGGGGATGCTGTTGAGCGGCATGTCGACGAGGGTCGTGATGCCGCCGGCCGCCGCCGCTAGCGTCGCCGTCTCGAACCCCTCCCACTCCGTACGACCGGGCTCGTTGACGTGGACGTGGGTGTCCACGAACCCGGGGACGATCGGCGTTGCGCCAGCGTCGACGAGCGCGGGGCCGGCGACGTCGTCGTATCCCGAGACCCGCTCGATGCGGCCGCCGCGGACGTGGATCGTCGCAGCCTTGGTGCCGTCGGGGCAGACCACTCGCTTCGATCGAAAGACGGCGTCGGTCACGGCCCCTTGGCCCCCTGCGCCAGCCAGGCGCGCAGCGTCTCACGCTCGATGTCGGTCATGTTGGTGACGTTGGCGAGCGGCATGTTCTTGGTCTTCACCGCGCGCTCGTCGATCTTGTCGGCGAGCCGGGTGATCTGGTCGGCGGTGTCGAACATGACCCCGTTGG
>CALKVR010001049.1 GCA_938004815.1 uncultured Polyangiaceae bacterium
GGGGCGCGCGTCGAACGCGAACATCCGCCTCAACGACGACGGCATCTCTCGGAGACACGCGCGGATCTTCGCCGAGGGCGGCAAGTTCATGATCGAGGACATGGGGAGCGCCAACGGTACCCTCGTGAACGGCCTTCGTATCGCGGTGAAGCAAGCCCTCGAGGACGGCGACAAGATCCGCCTCGGCCCCACCACGATCCTGAAGTTCGGGTACTCCGACGACATCGAAGAGAGCTTCCAGCAGCGGATGTACGACGCCGCGCTCCGTGACGGTCTGACGGGCGCCTACAACAAGAAGTTCTTCCTCGACCGCCTCGACAGCGAGCTCTCGTACTCGCGCCGCCACCAGTTCGATCTGTCGCTCTTGATGTTCGACGTCGACTACTTCAAGCGGATCAACGACACCTACGGCCACCTGGCCGGCGATGCGGTGCTCGTGAAGCTCTCGAAGCTCGCCGCGGGCGCCCTCCGGCAAGAGGACGTGTTCGGTCGCTACGGCGGCGAAGAGTTCGCCATCCTCTGCCGAGGGGTGAAGCTCCACCACGCCGGGGTCCTCGGCGAGCGGCTCCGCAGCACGGTCGAGTCGAGCATCTTCGAGCACGACGGCCGTCGCTACCCCGTGACCATCAGCGTGGGCGTCGCTTCGTATCCGACGTCTCCCGTGGAGACCCCGTTTCAGCTCATCGCCGCCGCCGACGAGGCGCTCTATGAAGCGAAACGCTGCGGTCGGAACCGGGTTTTGCTCAAGCAAAGCTGAGGTTTACCGGTCACGTTCGGCGGTGTTGCTTATGCGACAGTGCTGCAAATGGAGCAGTCGCCGGCAACGGACAACGGAAGCACGCGATCCTGGGGAAAATGGGGTCGGGGCGAATCGCCACTGTCTGCCCGGGGCCACGGGGGGTGTTGCGGATGAAGCACCCTGCCTGACCGGCTCAACGGATCTTCCGCGGAAATCTTAAGTTTCCTTCGTGGCACGCGCTTCGCAGTGGCTCCCGCTTCGGCAAGGAGGCGGGCGAATCCAATGCGAAGTCTGGCAGGTCTCGGGGTTGCGGCGGTGGTCGGGCTCTCGGTCGGCTGTTCGGAGCCGGCGGCGACGGAGGACACGGGCGTCACCGTCGAGGAGATCAACCAAAAGAAGCTCTACGAGGTCTGGCTCGTCGACCAGTCGAACACGACCGGGACCACCTGGGGTGGCAGGATCTACATCTGGAAAGGCAAGGATCTCGAGAAGAATCACCCCGAGGTCGCGGTGCCCGAGACGATCGACCTGAGCGGCGCCACCTCGGCGCTCTGCCTGTCGCAGACGGGCGCGAACCCGGTGCGCCCGCACATGCTGTTCACCAACGGCGCCCAGACGCACATGATCCTGTCGTTCGTCGCGAGCGGCCACGTCGTCATCTACGACGCCAAGACCCGCACGCCGGTCTCGTGCCTCCGCAC
>CALKVR010001050.1 GCA_938004815.1 uncultured Polyangiaceae bacterium
GTGTAGAAGGGCGCGTGGGTCTCGCTCAGCAGGTGGCGGGGCAAGTGGTCGACGTCGAGCAGCACCGCGTGGACGCGGGCGGGCGCGGCTCGAGCGGGGCGTCGAGGAGCAGGGCGAGGATGACCACGAGCCCGCGTCCGAGGCCCTCGCATCCGGGGCCCGAGTCCTCGAGCGCGCGCTCGCCGTTGCGGGCCCCCGAAGCGAAGACCTCGGCGCGGAACCCTCGATCCTTGGGGACGATCCGCACGCGCACCGCGAGATCGGCCGGCGTCTGGGGCGAGAGGATGGGCGCCCCCGCGAGCGCCTCGACCTGCTTCTTGAGGGCGTCGGCGTCGGGGCACGACTCGGCCCCGGGGGCGCGGTCGACGTCGAGCTTCGCAGAGAGCGGCGCCGCTCCCGCGATGGGGGCCCAGCCGAGGCTCGACGCCAGCGCAGCCGCGACGAGCCAAAGACGAGGCATCCCCCGATGAGTGGGGGGACGCCGCGATTCGTTCCACTCTTTTTTCGGGTAGGGCGATCAGACCGCCCAGCGAGGGGGCTGCTATCCTCCGGGCCGATGGCGTCGTCGTTCGAATTCCTGCTGAACGGTCGACCGGTCGTGGTGACCGGCGAGTCGACCAACCAGTCCCTCCTCACCTTCTTGCGCGCGAACGGTCACACCGGGAGCAAAGAGGGCTGCGCCGAGGGCGACTGCGGGGCGTGCACCGCCCTCGTCGTGGAGAGAGACGCGCACGACCGGCCGACCTACCGCGCGATCAACAGCTGCATCGCGCTCTTGCCGAGCGTGGCCGGGCGCGAGGTGCTGACGGTCGAGGGCATCGGGACGCCCGACGCGCTCCACCCCGTCCAGGCCGCGATGGTCAAGCACTACGGCTCGCAGTGCGGCTACTGCACCCCCGGGTTCATCGCGTCGATGTTCGAGGGGTACTACCGACAAGACCTCTCGGAGCCGTGGCAGATCAACGATCAGCTCAACGGGAACCTCTGCCGCTGCACCGGCTACCGGCCGATCCGCGACGCCTTCTCGGAGTCGCTCGCGGCACGGCCCGCCAAGCCCGGCGGCGACCTGTTCCAGCTGCGGCTCTCGAAAGACGTGCCCGCCCACGAGCCCCTCGCCTACGACGGCGCGGCGCAGCGGTTTCTTCGCCCCACCACGCTCGCCGAGCTCCTCGAGCTTCGCGCGCGCCACCCCGAGGCCGAGCTGGTCTGCGGCGCGACCGAGATCGGCGTCTACATCAACAAGGGCGGCAAGCGTTACCCGCTGCTCGTCTCGACCGAGGGCGTGCCCGAGCTCCGCAAGGTGGCGTGGACGCCCGAGGCGCTCGTCGTCGGTGGCGCCGCGTCGCTCACCGCGCTCGAGGAGTCGCTCGGCGGCGAGCTCCCGTCGATCCTCAAGATGCTCCTCGTCTTCGCGTCACGCCCCATCCGCAACCGCGCGAGCCTGGGCGGCAACCTCGTCACCGCTTCGCCGATCGGCGACATGGCCCCGGTGCTCCTCTCGCTCGACGCGAGCGTGCGGCTCGCGAGCGTCCGGGGCGAGCGCACGGTGCCGCTCGCCACGTTCTTCACCGCGTACCGCAAGACGGTGCTCGCCCCCGACGAGATCCTCGTCGACGTCACGATTCCGCGGCCTTCGAAGACCGCCAAGATCGACTCGTTCAAGGTCTCGAAGCGCCGCGAGCTCGACATCGCGATCGTCGCGGCCGGGTTCGCGATCGACCTCGACGGCGACGGCCGCGTGACCTCGGCGCGCCTCGCCTTCGGCGGGGTGGGCCCGACGCCCGTTCGCGCCACACGCACCGAGGCGCTCCTCATCGGCAAGCTCTGGGACGCGGCGACGATCGAAGCAGCCAAGGCCGTCCTCGCGACCGAGTTCACCCCCATCGACGATGTCCGCTCGGGCGCGGCCTTTCGCCGCGACCTCGTCGTGAGCCTCTTCGACAAGTTCTGGCTCGGTGAGACGAGCGCGGCTCAGGACGGCGCGCTCGACTTCACCACGAGCACCCCGCTCGCGCAGACGGACGGTAGCCGAGCGCTCGCGCACGAGAGCGCGATCGGCCACGTGACCGGCACCGCGATCTACGTCGACGATCAGGCGCGCAAGCGCGCGATGCTCGACATGTGGCCCGTGACGGTGCCGCACGCCCGCGCCCGGATCAAGCGCATCGACGTGGCGCGCGCGGCCGCGATGCCCGGCGTCGCCTGCGTGCTCACGGCCGCCGACATCCCCGGCGTGAACGACGTGGGCGCGATCCGCCGAGACGAGCCGCTGCTCGCCGAGGGCGAGGTCCATTTCCACGGCCAGCCCGTGGCGGTGGTCGTGGGCGAGACGCTCGAGGTCTGCAAAGCGGCCGCGCGCGCGGTCGTCGTCGAGGTCGAGCCGCTCCGGCCGGTCCGCAACGTCCGTGAGGCGATCGCCGCGGCGAGCTACCACACCGAGCCCCATGTGATCCGGCGCGGCGACTGTGACGCCGCCCTCGCCGCGAGCCCCCACCGTCTCTCGGGCGAGATCGAGATCGGCGGTCAAGAGCATTTCTACCTCGAGTCACAGGCGGCGTGGGCCGAGTGCGGCGATGACGGTGACGTCTACGTCTGCTCGTCGACCCAGCACCCGTCCGAGATCCAAGCCGTCGTCTCGCACGTGCTGCACCTGCCGCGGAACAAGGTCGTGGTCGAGGCGCCGCGCATGGGCGGCGGCTTCGGCGGCAAAGAGACGCAGGGCAACGGCTGGGCCGCGCTCGTCGCGCTCGCCGCGCAAAAGACGAAGCAGCCCGTCCGCGTCCAGCTCGATCGCGACGTCGACATGACGGTGACCGGCAAGCGCCACCCGTTCTTCGGCACCTACGAGGTCGGCTTCGATCACGACGGCAGGCTCCTCGCGGCCAAGGTGCGGCTCGTCTCCGACGGCGGCTTCGCGCTCGATCTATCCGAATCGATCTGCGACCGCGCGCTGTTCCACCTCGACAACGCCTACTACATCCCCGCGTGCGATTTTTCGGGCCGGGTCGGCAAGACCAACAACGTGTCGCACACCGCCTTCCGCGGCTTCGGCGGCCCGCAGGGCATGGTCGTGATCGAAGAGATCCTCGATCGAGTCGCGCGCCGGCTGCGCCTCTTGCCCGAGGTGGTGCGCGAGCGAAACCTCTACCGGGGCACCGGCGCGACGAACACCACCCACTACGGGCAAGAGCTGGGCGACAACCGCATCCCCGCCATCTGGTCGAAGCTCGTCGGCGAGGCAGAGCTCGCCACGCGCCGCAGCGCGCTCGACAGCTGGAACGCGGCGCACGCGCACGTGAAGCGCGGCATCGCGATCACGCCGGTCAAGTTCGGCATCTCGTTCACGGCGTCGTTCTTGAACCAGGCCGGCGCGCTCGTCCTCGTCTACCGCGACGGCACCGTGCAGGTGAACCACGGCGGCACCGAGATGGGCCAGGGCCTCTACACCAAAATGAAGGGCATCGCGATGCGCGAGCTCGGCGTCTCGGCGGGCTCGGTGCGCGTGATGAAGACGCGCACCGACAAGGTCCCGAACACGTCCGCGACCGCCGCGTCGAGCGGCGCCGACCTGAACGGCGCGGCGGTAAAGAGCGCGTGTGAGGTGCTGCGCGGGCGGCTCGCCGAGGTCGCGGCCGGGATGCTCTCGGCGAAGAACGGCAAGACGTTCGGCCCGAGCGAGATGGCGTTCTCGGACGACCGCGTCGGGGTCGCCGGCGACCCGCGCCACCAGCTGCCCTTCGCCGAGGTGGTCGAGCGCGCCTACATGAGCCAGGTACCGCTCTCGGCGAGCGGCTTCTACCGCACGCCCGGGCTCGCGTACGACAAGGCCAAGGGCCACGGCATCCCGTTCTATTACTTCGCTTACGGCGCGGCCGTGACCGAGGTCGAGGTCGACGGGCTCTCGGGGATGAAGCGCGTCCTTCGCGTCGACATCCTCCACGACGTCGGTGACTCGCTCAACCCGAGCATCGACCGGGGGCAGATCGAGGGCGCGTTCGTTCAGGGGATGGGCTGGCTCACCGGTGAGGAGCTCAAGTGGAACCAGGACGGCCGCCTGCTCTCGCACTCGGCGAGCACCTACCAGATCCCTTCGATCGGCGACACGCCGGCCACGTTCAACGTCTCGCTCCTCGCCGGCGCAGCGCAGAAGGGCGTCGTCCACGGCAGCAAGGCCGTCGGTGAGCCCCCGCTGATGCTCGCCATCAGCGTGCGCGAGGCCATCCGCGACGCGATCGCCGCCTTCGGCAGCCGCCACGACGACGTTCACCTCGCCTCGCCCGCGACCCACGAGGCGATCTTCGCCGGGGTGAAGTCGCAGCGCGCGCGCGCCCGTGCGACCGCCGAAGCGCCGGGAG
>CALKVR010001051.1 GCA_938004815.1 uncultured Polyangiaceae bacterium
GCACGCTGTCGTTCATTGTAGTGGTCTGCGAGACGCAGACCACTAGGCTATTTGGCGTATGCCCATCTTCGCTGACAACTCCCGTTCCATCGGCCGAACGCCGCTCGTCGAGATCACGCGCATCACGCGGGGCGCAGGCGCACGTGTCCTCGCCAAGATCGAGGGTCGCAACCCCGCCTATTCGGTGAAGTGTCGCATCGGCGCCGCCATGGTGTGGGACGCCGAGGAACGCGGCGCGCTCGCGCCCGGCGGGGGCATCGTCGAAGCGACGAGCGGAAACACCGGCATTGCTCTCGCGTTCGCGGCCGCGTCGCGGGGCTACCGATGCGTCCTGACGATGCCGGACACGATGAGCATCGAGCGACGCAAGGTGCTCGTCGCGTTCGGCGCCGAGCTCGTGCTCACCCCGGGGACGCAGGGGATGAAGGGGGCGATCGCGAAGGCCGAGGAGATCGCCGGCGCCGACAAGTCGCTGCTCCTCATGCGCCAGTTCGAGAACCCGGCCAACCCGTCGATCCACGAGAAGACGACGGGCCCGGAGATCTGGGACGACACCGAGGGCGACGTCGACGTTTTCGTGGCCGGGGTCGGCACCGGCGGCACCATGACCGGTGTCAGCCGCTACCTCAAGAACACCAAGAAGAAGCAGGTGCTCAGCGTCGCCGTCGAGCCCGCCCACTCGCCGGTGATCTCGCAGACGATCGCCAGGCAAGAGCTCGTCCCCGGGCCGCACAAGATCCAGGGCATCGGCGCAGGCTTCGTCCCCAAGAACCTCGATCTGTCGCTCGTCGACCGCGTCGAGCAGGTGACCAACGACGAGAGCATCGCGATGGCGCGTCGCCTCGCGCGTGAAGAGGGCATCCTGTGCGGCATCTCGTGCGGAGCAGCGATGACGGCGGCGCTGCGCCTCGCTCACGAGCCGGCGATGGCCAAGAAGACCATCGTCACGGTGCTGCCCGACGCCGGAGAGCGTTACCTCACCGGTGCCCTGTTCGAGGGTATGTTCGACCAGATCGAGCGCATGACGGGGTAGGTGAGCGATGACGCAAGCACGAGGCGAGACGGACCTCCAGGCGCTGGTCGACGGCATCGTGGCGAGCTACCGCTCGGACCCACGCGGGCAATTCATCAACCGGCGCTTCTTGCCGTCGCGTGAAGAGATCCGCGAGCTGATAGGCCTGTTCTTGCAGGTCTTTTACCCGGGCTACTTCGGGCGGCAGGACCTGACCGACGAGAACATCGGCTACCACGTCGGCACCCTCGTCACGACGCTGCGAGACAAGCTCATCCGCCAGATCCAGCTTTGCCTGTGTCACGCCGCCGAGTGTGGCGCGCCCGTCGACACGTGCATCGAAGAGGCGACGCGCATCGCGAACCAGCTCCTGAAATCGATCCCCGACCTGCGGCGCGTGCTCATCTCGGACGTGCAGGCGGCGCTCGACGGCGATCCGGCGGCCGCGAGCATCCACGAGATCATCCTCGCGTACCCCGGCATCCTCGCGGTCACGATCTACCGCGTGGCCCACGAGGTCTACCGGCTCGGCGTGCCGCTCTTGCCGCGCATCATGACCGAGTGGGCGCACGCCGAGACCGGCGCCGACATCCACCCGGGCGCCACCATCGGCAAGAGCTTCTTCATCGATCACGCGACCGGCGTCGTCGTCGGCGAGACGAGCTTCATCGGTGAGAACGTGAAGCTCTATCAGGGCGTGACCCTCGGCGCGCTCAGCCACCCGAAGGATCGCGAGGGCAAGGTGATCCGCGGCACCAAGCGCCACCCGACGGTCGAAGACGGCGTCACGGTGTACGCGAACGCGACCGTGCTCGGGGGCACGACGGCGCTCGGAACGGGCAGCGTCGTGGGCGGCTCGGTGTTCCTGACGAAGAGTGTGCCCGCCGGCTCGCGGGTGGCGATGAAGGCGCCGGAGCTTTCGGTGCGGACGAGCGAGCCGCCGGCCAGGCTCGCGGCCGCGAACGGCGAAGAAGAGGAGTGAGGCCGGCCCTCGCTCACTCTCCGGCGTCGGAGCCGGGGGGGCTTACCGAGATGGTGATCTTGCCCGACTGCAGATCGCGCATCTCCAGGTACATGACGCGGACCTTGGGCTTGCCGGGCGCATCCCAGGAGCAGTTGCTCGAGTTGTCGTCCTTTCCAGTCCGCCGGCAGCTGCCCTTGCCGATGGTCTTGTCGTAGTGCGAAATGACGTCGTCGAGCAGGGCGCGCACCGTCACCGAGTTCTGCTTCTTGCCGCTGATGCTCGCCGACATGCTCTTGACCTTGCCGGCGCCGTCGAGCTGAAACCCCAGGTAGTAGCCGTTGCTCCCGGCGTTGTCGCCGACGTCGCGCCGCAGCTGCTTGTGGTCGTCGTCGCGCACCTCGAAGAAGTCGGGGTGCTTCGCCTTGATGTCGTCCCAGGAGTCACCGAAGTCGTAGCCGGCGAACACGCCCTTGTCTGGAAACAGGACACCCGTGATCTCTTCCTTCGGGAGATCGCGCGGTCCACAAGCGGCGAGGGAGGCCAAGACTGCGAGCGCAGGAATACGGATACGCATGGCGCCGGAGTCTTTCGCCGCGTCGGCGAGATTTCAAGCGCGGTCACGCTTCGGGCGAGCGAAGCCCGAGACGAGCGCTCCCGGGCGGATGGGTCATACTCGGCGCGTGATCCCCCTCTCGGTCTTGGAGCTCTTTCTCGTCTCGTCCGACAGCACTCCGACGAAGGCAATTCATGACGCCCTCGCGCTCGCCAAGCGCGCAGACGAGCTGGGCTACCGACGGTACTGGATCGCCGAGCACCACAACATGCCCTCGATCGCGAGCTCCGCGCCGGAGGTGATGATCGGGCACGTGGCGGGGCTGACGAAGCGCATCCGTGTCGGCTCCGGTGGGGTGATGATCCCGAACCACACGCCGCTGCGGGTGGTGGAGATCTTTCGCACGCTCGAGGCGCTCTACCCGGGCCGGATCGATCTCGGAATCGGGCGCGCGCCCGGCACGGATCGCGTGACGTCGGCGGCGCTGCGCCACGCGAGCAGCGAGTCGATCGAGCGCATCGCCGAGCTCGTGGCGTTCGCCGAGGGCGGCTTTCCCGACGGACACGCGTTTGCGGAGATCGAGGCGCAACCCACCGATGCGCCGCTGCCACCCATCTGGATGCTCGGGTCGACGCCGGCAGGGGCGCGGATCGCCGCCGAGCTCGGTGTCGGCTTCTCGTTCGCCGGCCACTTCAGCATGGCCGAAGCGGACGCCGCGCTGGCGACCTACCGAAAGCTGTTCCGCCCGTCCGCGACCATGCCCGAGCCGCGGGTCATGATGGCCGCCGGCGTCATCTGCGCCGCTACGCAGGCTCGCGCCGAGGAGCTCGCCCGATGCGTGAAGCTCGCGGTCGCGCGCCTCTCACGCGGCGAGAAGAGGCGGTTCCCCACCGTCGAAGAGGCCGCGCACGCGAGCTTCGGCCCCGTCGACGAGATGGCGGCGGCCCGCTTCAGCGAGGGCGCCGTGGTCGGGGACGAGCCGCGCGTGAAGGCCGGCCTCGCCGCGCTCGTCGAGCGCACGGGCGCCGACGAGCTGATGATCGCGACAATGGTCCCCGACCCCGCCGAGCGAATCGCGTCCTACGAGGGCGTCGCCCGTGCGTGGGGCTTGGTCTCGTGAGCGCGGCTCCCGGTCGAGCCGTCAGCGGGCCCTCTTGCTGCCGCGCGACGCGCTACGGAATCGACGTGACGCGCTCGAGCGCGGCGAGCCTCGTCGGCTGCTCTCGCGGCCGGCGAGGCGGCGCCATCAGGTTCGGCCGGTCGAGGTAGTAAAGCTCGCCGTCGCGGCTGACGAGGCTCTTGAGCTGGTAGCCCTTCTCGCTGCGAGCCATGACCACGGCGTCGGCCTTCGGGTCTTTGCCGAGTCGGACGAGCTCGTCGGGGCTCGAGCTGCCACCGGACACGATGACGTATGTCTCCTCGCCGACGCCGCAGACGGCGTCGACCGCCCCCTCGGGCACGTGACCGACGAGGTCGAGCGAACCGCCGCGCCAGCGGTGGATGCAGTTGCCCGCGAGGAGCGAGTCGGCTTGGCTCCCGAGGAGGAGCGCGTCGCCGGCGACCGCGAGGACGCCGAGGTTCTGAAGGCGGAGCGGGTGGCGCTCGATCTCGTCGGACGCGGCGTGCCAGCGGACGAGCTCGTAGGGCGGCGCGCCCGGTGCGCCCGCGTCCTCGGGCAGCTCGACCCAGTTGGCCGTCTCGGCGTCGCCGGCGCACCAGCGGGCGAGCCTCGTCGTGTCCTTGGCGTGCGACTTCGAGAGGGAGCGGTAGCCGTCCTCCCACGGCTCGATGAACGACCACTCGACCGCCCCGTCGGGCAGCGACCAGCAGACGAGCGCGCCGTCGGCGGCTGCCGTCGCGGCCTCGATGCGCCCGCCTTTGCGGCGAAACGCGGCGTCGGCCTTGGCGAAGACCGTGCGCTTCTCGCCCGTCGACGTGGAGACCGAGACGATGTCCTCGGCGATCTCGCAGAGCAGCTGGTTCTGGACGAGCGCGAGCGGCCGGTCGGCGACCCGATCACCGAAGGGGGCGCGCACGACCGCCGCCGAGCCC
>CALKVR010001052.1 GCA_938004815.1 uncultured Polyangiaceae bacterium
GGCTTGATCGGGGCAGGCATCGACGGCGTCCTCGATCGCGTCGCCGTCGCGATCGCGGATCGGGCAGCCGTGCTTCTGCGGGTCGGCGTTCATCGCGCCGGGCTCGGTCGGGCAAGCGTCGGCCTTGTCGAAGATGCCGTCTCCGTCGGAGTCGATCTCGGGGCAGCCGTGGCGGCGCGGGTCCGGGTCGGGCTTGCCCGGCGTCTCGGGGCAAGCATCGACGTTGTCGACGATACCGTCATTGTCGCGATCGGTGATCGGCGGGCAGCCGTTCGTGCGCGGGTCGGGCGTCTTGATGCCCTTCTGCGCCGGGCACGCGTCGACGTCGTCGGGGATGCCGTCGCCGTCGCGGTCGGGCTTCTTGTCGACGTTGGGCGTGTACGCGAACTGAAAGACGACCCGCCCGGCCGGCGTTCCGATGCCGTTGCTGAGGCCGGGGCCGCCGGCCACACCGAGCTCCAAGAAGTCCGCGAATGGCGCCATCCGCCATTTCACCCCGCCGAGGATCTCGGCGTGGGTCGAGCGCTCGTCGGGGCTCTCGACGTCGACGCCACCGGCGGTCTCGACGCCGAGCTGGAGCGACCGCGGCTCGAGGAGGAGGACGCCGGCGCCGGCGCCCCAATCCATGCGGTGACCGAGCGCCACGGAGCCGAGGTTGGTCGTGCTCCTGAAGCTCGGCCCAGCCATGAAGCTCCAGATGAACCGATCCGCACGGCCTCCGAAGAGCAGCTGGGGTTGGCCGCGCACCGAGCCGTCGGTGACGTAGTTGTCGTCGGTCCCCGTCGGCAGCCAGATGTACGTGCCGAGACCGAACTGGAACGCCTCGTCGTACTCCCCCCAGATCCGCCCGCGGGCACCCAGCCGAAGATCGCCGACGCCGGCGCCCGACGGCTCACGAAACTCGAGCGCGCCGGTGGTGGCGTCGCCGCTCGACACGAGCGCGAACGGCATGTCCGCGTTGATGTTGATTCGGTCGATGATCGAAAAACCCAGGCCCACGTGGAGCAGCAGCTGGTCCGAGACGATCGCCGCCACCTCTTCGTCGTCGGAGGCCCGCACCAAGACGAGGGGCTCGCGCGCATAGTCGAGCAGCGTCATCGCGTGGAGCGTCGCTTCGCCGGCAGAATAGGGCGACGGCACACCGAAGAAGCGATCACCCGGTACGGAGGGGTTGAACTTCGGCAGATCGACGGCCGTCGTCTGGAGGTCTTGCGCCATGGCCGGCAACGCCCAGGCGAGCGAGGCAACGGCGAACGTAACCGAATGAAAGAGGGTGCTTTTGCGCATCGAAAGTTCTCTCGGCCGCCAGCCCCGCTGGCGCTTCGAAGGGCCAGGGGCGCCCAGGCGACCGAGAAGCTATCCTTCCGCGCCCCCTTGCGCGAGCCCCTCCTCACGCGGACGTTCGCAATCCTCGCGGTCGCGCACTTTCTCTTTGCGCTCTCGTTCTACCTGTTCTTCCACCTGCCGGGCCTCTTGGTTCGCTTCGGCGCGAGCGAGCTCGACATCGGGATCCTCTCGGGGGCGATGAGCGCGGTCGCGATCCTGGCCCGCCCGCCGGTCGGGGGGGCCATGGACGTTCGTGGTCGGCGCCCCATTTTGCTCTTGGGCGGACTGATGGGGACGGCCTCGTGCGCCGCCTACTTCCTCGTCGATGGATGGGGTGTCCTGCTGTACGCCGTGCGGATCGTGCACGGCGTCTCCGAGGCGATGCTGTTCGCGTCGCTGTTCGCGATCGCCGCAGACATCGTCCCCGCCTCACGCCGCATCGAGGGCATCGGGCTCTTCGGGGTCTCGGGCCTCTTGCCGATGGCGCTCGGCGGCGTCGTGGGCGAGTGGCTCCTCGCGCGCGGCGACTTTCCGCTCTTGTTCGCAGCCGCGACGGCGGCCAACCTCGTCGCCCTCGTCCTCTCGATCCCGGTGCCCGAGGCCCCGCCCGCAGAGGGCGAGGCGCCGCGGGGTGTCCTCGCCGCCGTCTTCGATCGCAAGCTCGTCCCGCTCTGGGCTTCGGGCCTCCTCTTCGCCGTCGCGATCGCGGCCTATTTCATCCTGCTCAAGACGTATGTGCTCTCGATCGGTGTCGGCTCGATCGGCGACTTCTTCGCGGCGTACGCGATCACGGCATGCCTGCTCCGCCTCTTCGCCGGCTCCCTCCCCGAGCGCGCCGGGCCCAAGCGCGTGCTCGCTTTTGCGATGGGCGCCCTCGCCGCCGGCCTCGTCCTTCTCGCGTTCGCGACGTCGCGCACCGACCTCGCGATAGCGGGCGTCCTCGCGGGCGCGGGGCACGGCTACACGTTTCCGATCCTGCTCGGGCTCGTCGTCTCCCGCGCCCGGCCCAACGAGCGCGGCGCAGCCCTCGCCGTCTTCACCGCGCTCTTCGACGCGGGCACGCTCCTCGGCGGCCCGATGCTCGGCGCCGTCGTCGAGGCCGCGAGCTACCCCGCCATGTTCGTCTTCGCAGCCGCTCTCGCCGCCTGCGGCTTCGTCCTTTTGGTGGTGCTGGACCGTCGCTTCATCCGATAGCGTAGGAGCATGGGCTCGATGACGACCATCATCATCCTCGTGAGCGTGCTCTTACCGATCGCGCTCGTGGTCCTGATCATGGGCTCGCTCATGAAGGGCCAGAAGGCGACCGACGAGCTCCTCCGCACCGGGATGCCCGCACGCGGGCGCATCCTGCAGCTCGGCACCACCGGCGGCTCGGTCGCGGTGATGGGTCACCGGCACCTCAAGCTCGTTCTCACCGTCGAGGTGCACCCGCAGATGGGCGCACCGTACCAAGCGACGTTCGAGCAGCTCATCAGCGAGCTCCAGCTCCCCAGCGTGCAGCCGGGCGCCCAGATCGAGCTGCGCATCGACCCCCGCAACCCGGCGCGGATGGCGCTCGCGGGGGTCGGGGGCGGGCCGATGGCGCAGCAGCCGATGGGCGCACCGATGGGGCAGCCCATGGGCGGCTACCCCGGCCAGCAACAGGGTGCGTGGGGGCAGCAGCAACCCATGGGGGCCGCCCCGGGGATGCAGCCGATGGGGGTACAGCCCATGGCCGTCATGACGCCTCAGTACAAGAGCGCGTTTCCCATGATGGCCATCATCATGTTCATGACCACGGTGCCGACGGCAGCGATCCTCCTCTACGTGTTCGTCGACTTCGGCAGCCTCTTCGGCGGCTCGTCTTCGCGCAGGCTGCGTCGTGCTGCAAGGTCGTCGGCTCGGGCGCGGGCGCATGCGACAACTTCGAGAACGGGATGCCGGTCGCCGGCTGCAGGTCGGCGCTCGAGGGCTACCAGAAGGCCGCCAAGGCGATGGGCAAGTCCTGCGACTGAGTGCTAGAGAACGGGTGCAGTGGCGTTTCTGCTCTCCATCGGGGCGCTCGTCTTCAGCGTCGTCCTCGTGCTCCTCCTCGCGCGCCGCGCGGTGACGCTCTTCGAGCTCACCGCCGAGGGCGGCCGCGTCGTACGGGTAAAGGGCCGCATTCCTCCCGACATGCTCGCCGACCTCGAGGACGTCTTTCGCCGCGCGTCGGCCACGGGGCAGATTTCGGTGCGAACCGAGGGCGGTCGCCCTACGGTGCACGCGCTCGGCCTCGACGACGGCACGACGCAGCGGGTCAGGAACGTCGTCGGCCGCTTCCCCCTCGCGCGAATCAAAGCCGCCAATCCGCTCGATTGAGCTGACAACTGCGCTCCGATGCCCCATAACGAGGAGCCATGAGCTGGGCGCTCAGCTTCCGCGTGATGGGCATCCCCGTCGAGGTCCAGCCCGCCTTCTGGGTCGGCACGTTCGCGCTCGCCTCGTCCAGGCTCGACCAGCCTCACTATCTGCTCAGCTGGGTCGCCGTCGTCTTCGTGTCGGTGCTCGTCCACGAGGTCGGCCACGCGCTCGTGTTTCAACGGCTCGGCCACCGCGCTTCGATCGAGCTCGGCGCGCTCGGCGGCGCCGCGATGGGCGCCGGGCGCGGCCTCACCGCGACCGGCTCGCTGCTCGTCAGCGTCGCGGGCCCGCTCGCCGGGCTCACCGTCGGGATCCCGCTCCTCTTGCTCTCGCTGATCCCCGGCCTCACCGACATCCCGTTCTTCGGCGTGGTCCTGTCCGATCTGGTGTTCGTCAACATCGCGTGGGGCCTGCTCAACCTGCTCCCGGTCTACCCGCTCGACGGGGGCCAAGCCACGCTCGCCATCCTCTCGCTCAAGAGCTGGGCGACGCCGACGCGCACCGTCCACAAGATCTCGATCGGCGTCGCGATCGTCGGCTCGCTCGTCGCTCTCCTCCTCGGTGAGCTCTACGTGGCGGCCGGCTTCGCTGCCCTGGCCGGGTACAACGTCGTCATCCTCTCGCGCATCTCCCGATAACCGCTCGCCTTCTCGTGCGCCGGTCGCCCGCCGAGCAACGGCCCCGCCGAGCACCCTTTCGCAGCGGTTTCTTCCCCGCTAGCTTCGCCGTCCCATGAAGCTCGAATCCGCTCTTCGGACCATCATCGCCGTCGCCGTCGCCGGGTCTTTCGCCGCCGTCGCGATGCCAGGCTGCAACACCTCGTCTGGCAAGGACGAGGCGAAGAAAGAAAAGAAGGGCGACGACGACGACGACGACGACGACGACAAGAAGAAGAAAAAGAAGAAGGACAAGGACGGCGACAAGGAGGACAACGCCGACAAGGCCGACAAGACCGCCGACAAAGACGACGCGCCGCCCGCCGCGCCCGTGACCGATCCGTCTCAGCAGACGTACCCGGACATCGCCAACAAGATCGCCGACAACTGCTCCACCCCGTTCGTCATCATGACGACCGCGCCGAACAGCGTCGGGGCCGACTACCCGTGGACGTGGACGCGCCAGGCCATGCTCGCCAACCAACAGTTCAAGGTCGTCTCCGGCGAGCCCGCCGGCCCGGGTGAGGTGACGTTCCAGCTCCACCTCGCGTCCGACAAGTTCAACAACGCGTGGGTGCTCGTCGCCAAGTGCCACGACGGCGGCACGTGCAACAAGCTCGCGGCCATGAACAAGGGCATCGTCAAGGGCTCACAGTCGCAGCCGGTCTGCGGCAAGCTCCCGATGGATCTGTCGCCCTCGACGATGAAAAAGCCCGTCCTCCGCGAGCTCGGCAACCCGCAGAACACCCTGCCCGACTCCAAGGACGTCCCCGGCCAGTGTGCCCGCCTGCAGGCCTGCACCGTCGCGATGGATCCCCCCGCCAAGGCCGGCAAAGAAGAGATCGGCTTCGAGTGCCAGAAGGCCCCGACCAAGTTCAAGACCGACTGCGCCACGAAGTACCCGTGCGCAGAGGTCATGAAGTGCTTGGACGGTAAGTAGTAGGCTCTACGCGTCGGGCGCGTCGTCGTCCGCGCGCTTCGCCTCGGGCTTCTTCGCTTCGAGCTTCTTCGCCTCCACCTTCTTCTTCGGTGGAGGCGCCTCGCTCTCTTTCTCCTTCGCCGGCGCCTTCGTCGGGGGCTCCTTCACCTCGGGCGTCGCCTGGTCGAGAAAGCGCAGCCCCACGAAGGCTCCGGCCCAGAACGGGATGAAGAAGACGAGAAAGAAGCCGTTGTCCTGATCGAACCACGGCAGAACCTTGAGCACGAGGGCGAGGAGCGCGCTGATGACGGCCGCCCGCACGAGGACGAAGGCGCGGTGGATGCTCTTCGCCTTGCCGCGCGCGACGTTGATGCCGGTGCCGGTGAGGACGATCGCCCAGGGCACACAGAGCAACGTGTTCTCGTTTCCGTAGCCGACGGCATGATCGGTGAAGATCCACGCGGCGGTGAAGAACAGGCCGAAGAAGCCCCAGAGAAACCCGAAGAACGAGAGGGCGGCGCCGAGCCCGACGCGCGCGAGCCTCCCGTTTCGCGCCGCCCGCCGGCCGAGCGCGGCGAATACGCCGCCGAACGCGAGCCCGGTCACGAGCGAGTACGGCCACGTGACGGGCGGGTTCTCGGGCGGCGGAACCTGCTGCGACGGCAGGATCACCTTCTCTTCTTTGACGATGGGTCGCTCCGCGCCGTCCTCTCCGACGATGGTGACCTTGCGGAGCGTCTTCTGGAGCTCCATCGGGATGAAGTCCTCGTCCCACTCGGTGGTGGGCTTGTCGATCAGATCGCCCATCACGAGGTGCAGGATCACGTACTCGGCGGGCAGGCTCTCGGTCAGCCGGAGCGTGTGCTCGCGGTACGTCAGCCGGCCGGGCCCCGACGCCGCCTCTTTCACGCGGCCGCCGGTGACCTTGTCGATCATGTCGCGGACGCGCGTCGAGCAGTTGTCGCGGTAGTAGTCGTATTTGTAATACTTGTTGTCGGGGAGCAGGTTCTCTTCGAGCAGGCGCTGGAGCTCGATCTCGGTCGCTGGATCGAGATCGAGGACTTGCTCGGTGATGGCGCGACCCTCGCGCTTGTAGCCGGTGATGGTGCCCTGGAGCGTCTGCGCCGAGAGCCAGTACATGAACCGACCGAGAAAGAACTTCGGGATCAGGGCGGGGTCGCCGAACGAGAACGTGCCGTAGTTGTAGACCTTGGCGTACTGCGGGCGGCCGCGCTTCGTGTCGTCGTAGATCAGGATCGCGTTGTGCCCGAACTTGTAAAACGGGTGGTCGCCCGGGCTGAAGGTGAGGATCGACACCCGCAGCGTGTCCTTGACCTTCGCCGGCGGCGCCGGCTCGCCGTCGCCAGCGTCTCCGGGTTTCTCGGGCGCTTGCGTATCGGCGGGCGGCTCGGGGGGCGGCGGCTGCCCGGAAACCGCCGGCGCGCCCTCTTGTTGGGCGAGGCCGTGCCAGGGGAGCAAGACCGCCAGGGTGACGGCCACGACCGCGAGGAGCTTTCTCACGCGCGGAGCATGGCTCGGTCGCGGCGGTCTGGGCAAGGCCCAGAGCGTGCCATACGCTCCGGAGCCCACCGATGATCCCGGTCCTCTCCCGCGCGCAGATGCGCGCCTTCGACAAGTACGCGATCGAGAGCTGCCACGTCCCCGGCATGATCCTGATGGAGAACGCCGGCCGCGGGGCGGCCGACGTGCTCTCGGCCATGATCGCGGCCCAGCCCACCGGCGGCCCGCGGCGCGAGGCGCTCCGCTCGGCCCAGGGCCGCCGCGCGGTGTTTCCCATCCGCCACGTCCGCGCCCCCGGCCAGCCCGCCGACTACCCGCTCGATGCCCGCGTCGTCATCGTCTGCGGCACCGGCAACAACGGCGGCGACGGCTTCGTCGTGGCGCGGCACCTCCTCGCGCGCGGCGCCGACGTGAGCGTCGTCCTCACCGGTCGCGCCGAGAAGGTCACCGGCGAGGCCCGCATCAACCACGACGCCTTCGTC
>CALKVR010001053.1 GCA_938004815.1 uncultured Polyangiaceae bacterium
CGGCGCGCACGACGTTCGTCTGCTTGCCATCGAAGATCGCGAGACCCGCCGAGTCGTAACCCCGGTACTCGAGCCGCCGAAGACCGTCGACGAGGATGTCTGCACACGCTTGAGGACCGACGTAACCGACGATGCCGCACATAGAACACCCACGCTAGTGCGGCGCCGCAGCCGGGCCTAGAGGGAATCCTCACGCCGCGCGACGGCGCTGTCTGCGTTCGGCCCGACGTGCGAGCGCCGCTGCCACGATCAGCCCCGACCCGAACAGCGCGGCAGGAAGCCCCACTGAGACGAGAGTCGACACCTCGTGGGTCGACACGTCGTCGCGGGCCGGATGCTGCTGTCGGTCGCGCGCGAGCCTGAGCGCGGCGAGCCCGCGATCGACGTCGGCGCGTGCGGGCGAAGCGGCCCCGCGCGCGGCCAGGTCACGGAGCTCGTGCCGCAAGGCGCGCAGCTCTTCGGGGTCGAACGTCACGAAGGGTGCGTCACCCGGGCCCACCTCGTCGAGGGCAGCCCCCACCGCTCGGCGGGCGATCGACGCCGCCGCGCCGGGGTCGACCTGCGCCGCCAACGCGAGCAGCCCCGCGTCCTGGAGCCCGCGCCGCAGGCTCTTCAGCCGGATCGACGGGATGACCCCGTCGAACCCGAGATCGTGGGTGCCGATGCGCGGGGGGGTGCGCCCGGGAAACAAGAGGAGGCCGTCGTAGAGCGACGTGTCGCCGTCGGCGTTGTGGAACGTCTCGACGTTGACGAACACGTCGGTCGGCCCACGCCCCCCCTGGTTGCCGTCGTGCCAGAAGATCGTCTCCCAATAGAACCAGCGGCCGACGTCGTACGAAGCGCCGATCCACCCGTTGTAGGTGAGCGCGGTCAAGGGCACGTCGATGTTCGGCGGTGACGCGAACGGGAGCTGCCCGTTGTAGATCCAGACCCGCTGGCCCTTTGCGCGAGCGCGCTTCGCGGCACCGACGTCGAACGTCTGCGCCGGGACCATGACCAGGTCGAGGTCCTGCGTCGCCGGGTCGCGATGACAGGTGTGGCCGGCGATCACGCGGGGCCACAAACCGTAGTCGCGCAGGAGCGCGCGCCACCGTGGGCCCCGCGGGCTGTCGCACGTCTCGTCGATCGCGTAGACGAAGAGATCGGCGATCGACGGCGGGATCTCGGCCGCGATTCGCTTCACCGTCTCGACCTTGGCAGGGGTCGGATCACCCAGCGTGCCGTAGGTGCCGATCGCGGCGAGCGTCGCCGGCACGCCGACGCCCGGCCCGCGGTAGCGCTCCCCCGGCGTGAACCAGCTGCCGTCGTACGCGCCGCGGATGCGCCGGGCGTGCTCGGGCGTCGTGACCTGACAGAGCGTCTCGAGGTGGTGGGCGTGGAGCAGCTGAACGAGCTGCTTCTCGGCGCCGTTCGGATCGACGAAGCGCTTCTCGAGCGTGGGCCGCTCGTAGTACGCGAACGCGCTCGTCGCGCGGTAGGGCAGCACCCGATCGACGACGCGGAGGTTGACCGGCACGAGCGCGACCGCGTCCATCCCGACCGAGACCGTGATCTCTTCTCGGTAGAAGCCGGGCTCGGTGTCCTCGGGCACGAACACGTCGAACCAAAAGACCGCACGCTGGCGCGGCTCGAGAGAGACGGGGTACGCCCACTCGGGCGTTATCGCCAGCGGTACCAGCGCGTCGGCAAAAGTGCCGAGCGACGTCGCATCGGGCGGGCGCGCGGCCGGCAGGAACGCGAGCGCCTCGGCGTCGGATCGCTCGTTGCGAGAGCGAACGCTCACGTCGACGAAATGCCCCACGAAGGCGTCGAGAGGAAACCGCTCGGATCGCCAGACCACGCGAACGCGATCGGCCGGTCGATCGTCGGTCTCGACGACGATCTGGAACGCTGCGTGCTCGCCCCGGAGCGCCTCGAGGCTGGCGCTCGACGCCCCCTCGATAAGGGGGACGCGCCGAACGTCTCGCTCGACACGGACGCCCTCGTCGACGACGAACACCGACAGGGCCGCGACGAGGCCCAGCGCGGTCAACTCCCGCTCCCGCCCCGGCGCTCGCGCTCTTCGCGACGCTCCTTGTCCTGTTCACGCTTGTCGGCGTCGGCGCCCTCTTCGTTCTTGGGCGCGCGCTGCTGCATGATGTCGACGTTCGCCGTCGGTGGGGGGACGACGACGAATGGAGACGCGCCGCCCGCGGTCGGGCTGTCCGGGTAGCCGAACTGCACCGTGAAGAGGCCCGCGTGCCGCTCGAGGTCGGGCTGCGGCGCCACCCCCTCTTGGACCGTGCCCGCAAACTGGCGCGAGAACTGGTAGCGGAGCTCGAGGCGCACGTACCAGCTCTTGGGAACGTAACCGACCGCGAGATCGGCGAGCACGGTCTGCGACGTCGCCGGGCCGAAGCCCGTCGTGGGCAAGAACGCGCGAGAGACCTGGTAGCCCGCGGTAGCGCCGACGTCGAAGGTGCTGTCGGGGATCGGGACGGTGCCGTTCAGGGTGACGAGATCGTTCGCGGTCGCTTGCCGCAAGAGCAGGTTGGGCTGGATCGTGTGCTCGTAGGCGAGCGCGGCCGTGCCGCGCTCGTTGGCGTAGTTCACCCCCGCGCGCCAGGCCGGGTGCGGGACGACCTCTTGGCTGGCAGCGGCGGCGTCCCAACCGACGACCACGCCGACGCCGAGGAGGGTGCTCCAGTCCTCTTCCCACTGGCGATTCCAGTTCATGTCGAACCGGTGGAAGATTTCGTACAGCGCAGGCAGCAGGCCGACCTCGGTCACCTGCTCGGGCGTGATCTGCGTGTCGGTGCCGAGCGCCCAGGTGAGCGAGTCGACCTCGAACTGCTTCGTGAGCCCGAGCGACGCCCCGGCGATATAGGTCTTCGTGTCCTCGGCCTCGTCGATGAACGTGTGCGCGTAGCTCGCCGAGAGCCCCTGGCTGAACACCAGCGTCTCGGCGACCTGCGCGCTCAGCCCTTGCCCCACCCCGACCGTGAAGATGAGGTTGTCGCCGCCCTCGTTCGCGACCACCGCCGTCTGGCCGGACGCGGGCAGCAAGTTGAAGTTCGCCAGGTTGGTCTGCGACCCCGAGACGCCGAACGTCAACGTCGTGCCGGGCGCGACCTCCGAGGTGAGCCCGTACGAGAGGCCGTTCGAGATCGTGTTGGCCTCGGGGTGGGTGAAGTAGAAGTTGTAGCCGAACGCCCACCCGAGCGACTGCGTGGCCCGCGCCGTCTCGAACGTCACCTCGAAGGCGGGGCTGAGCGAGCCGAAGCCGTCGGGCTGGGGCCCGATGACGTCGGGGCCGGCGTCCTCGGGCGGCTCGGGCGTGTTGGCGACGTTGTCGGTGACGCCGACGCTGGCGCTGCCGGTGACCTGCCAGTCGACCGCGACCTGGGCGGACGCCGGCATGGCCCAAGCGAGCCACGCAACGACCGGAAGGACGATCGCCCCGTTCCGCACGAACCTCACCCCTTACCATCACTCTCGGCGTGACGACCGGGGAATGCTCGATGGGGAGTGGCGTTTTGTGCCGAGACGCGCGATAGCTCACGCGTGACCGCCTACGCGCCCGTCGGCACGATCGATGACCTGCTGCGGCTGGTCGCGCAGGCGGCGGCGCCCGAGCGCAACATACCGG
>CALKVR010001054.1 GCA_938004815.1 uncultured Polyangiaceae bacterium
GCGATGGGCTCGCCGCCGGCCGCGGTGTGGCCGGCGGCCGCGACGCCCGACAAGAGCCCGCCAGAGGCGAGCGGGGAGAGACCCAGGCGACTGAACAGCTCGGCAGCGCTCATGGGCCGGGCATAGCGGTTCGCCCGGCGTGCGGGGTCTTTTTTCGGTTGGCCGTAAGGACCCGCTCCGCTCCGGCGTTCTTGCCCGCATGGGCAATCGCTCGATCCTGGTCCCGCTCCTCCTGGTCGTCGGCCTCGCGGTTGGCTGTGGTGATCGGGACGCGGCTCCCTCGGCGTCCCCGGCAGAGGCTCCGGTGGCGGCCGCGCCCGGGGGTGGACCCGGCCCGGCAGGCGCGGCGGTGGTCGACCGCGCGCTCAGGATCACGACCGAGACGACGATCGTCACCTCGGACGTCGGCCGCGCGGCCACCGCGATTCGCGAGGCGGCGGTGCAGACCGGCGGCTTCGTCAGCGACGCGAACGTCGACGGCGGTGAAGAGATGCGAAACGCCACGCTCGCGCTCCGCATTCCCGCCGACCGTCTCGACGAGTTTCGGTCGGGCTTCTCGGCGATCGGCAAGGTCGTCTCCGACTCGGAGAAGGCCGAGGACGTGACCGAGCAGCGCGCTGATCTCACGGCCCGTCTGCGCAACGCTCGCGCGCAGGAGAAGCGGCTGCTCGACCTGCTCTCCGACCGCACCGGCTCGCTCGCCGACGTGATCGCGGCCGAGAAGGCCCTCGCCGAGGCGAGGGACACCATCGAGCGCCTCGAGGCGCAAGAAGAGGTGCTCGAGGGGCAGATCCGGCTCGCGACCGTGAAGGTTCACCTGCGCCGTGATCACGTCGAAGCGCCGAAGACCGCGGGCGATCGGATCGCCAAGGCGGCGCGCGACGGCCTCGAGAACGCAGGCGACGCCGCGCTCGGCGTCGTGGTCGTGGCCGCGACCGCAGGCCCGACCCTGCTCTTGTTCCTCGCGATCGGCCTCGGGCTGTTCTTCTCGATTCGCAAGATCGGTCGTCGGCTGGGGTGGTGGCGGCCGATGATGCGGCCGCAGCCCGTCTGGTACCCGCAGCACGCGAGCGCGGTCCCGGCGGCGCCGCCCGCGCCCCCGCCGCCCGCGTCGGACCAGGCGCAGGGTTAGCGACGTCGGAGAGTTCCGCGTAGACTCGCCGGTTCATGTGGCCCGGCAAGATCGTCGCGGGCAGGTTTCGCGTCGAAGAGCACGTGGGCTCGGGCGGCATGGGCGCCGTCTACCGCGCCGTCGACGAGCTCGGTGGCGGCCTGGTCGCGCTGAAGGTCACGCCGCCGACCGACGAGGTGGGCGCGCAGCGCTTCGAGCGTGAAGCGACGATCCTCCGATCTCTCGAGCACCCGGCCGTGGTCCGCTACGTGGCCCACGGCGGCGCCGATGGAGCGCGACGGTTCCTCGCGATGGAGTGGCTCGACGGCGAGGATCTCGCAGAGCGCCTGACGCGAGGCCGGCTCACGCCGGCAGAGACGCTCGAGGTCGCGCGTCAGGTCGCGTCGGCGCTCGCATTCGCGCACGCGAGGGGGGTGGTCCACCGCGACATCAAGCCGGCGAATCTGTTCGTGGTCGAGGGCGATCTGAACCGCGTGCGGCTCGTCGACTTCGGCATCTCGCGGCTCGAGGAGGCGGCGCGGCTGACCCTGACGGGCGAAGGGATGGGGACCCCTGCTTACATGGCGCCCGAGCAGGCGCGCGGTGAGCGTGACGTCGGGCCCGCGGCCGACATCTACTCGCTCGGCTGTGTGCTCTTCGAGTGCCTCGGCGGGCGTACGCCGTTCGTCGCCGATCACATCGTCGCCCTCCTGGGCAAGGTGTTGTTCGAGCCGCCGCCCCGCCTCTCCGAGGTGTGGGCGGGCGCGCCGGCGGCGGTCGAGCAGCTCGTCGCGACGTTCCTGGAGAAGGACCCCGGAGGCCGACCGAAAGACGGCGCGGTCGCGGCGTCGCTCGTCGATGCTGCTCTTCGGGGCTGGCGCGCCGACATGAGCGGAGCCGATGGCGAGCCAGGAACGTCGGCATCGTCGGGCTCGGCTGTCCGCACCATCAGCCGTCGCGAGGTGCGCTTCGTCGCCGCCGTCGTCATGTCGCAGGTCGACGCGCAGTTCATCGCTGCGCTGCGTTCCATCGCCGACGAGCTCGGCGGCCGGCTCGAGCCGGTTCGCGGCGGCTCGGCGGTCTGCGTATTCGCCGACGCCGCGCGCTTCGCGGATGGCGCGGCGCAGGCGGCGCGCTTCGCGCTCGCCGCCTACGGGGTCGCGTCCGGGGCGCGCTTCGGTATCGCGATGGCCCAGTCCGAGCCGGGAGGCTCGGAGCTCGACGTCGGACGTGTCCTCGATCGCGCCGCGGATCTGCTCCACGGCGAGGCGCTCTCGATCCCGCCCAGCTTGCGGATGCGGGTCGGCGCGCCGCCGCCGATCCTCGTCGACGATATCGCGGCGGGGTTCTTGGAGGTCGGGTTCATCGTCGCGGGTCGCGGGGCGCCCTACGCGCTCCTCTGTCCCCGGCCATCGGAAGAGAACCGCACGCTCCTCGGCAAGCGAACGCGCTGCGTAGGCCGAGAGGCGGAGCTCCGGACGATCGAGGCCATCATCGACGGGGCCGTCGAATCGGAGTCGGCCCGGGCGGTCGTCGTGACGGGCGAGGCCGGCCTCGGAAAATCGCGGCTTCGTGTCGAGCTCGTCCGCCGGCTTCGAGAGCGTGACGCAGACGTCGAAGTGTGGCTCGGCCGCGCGGAGCACAGGGCGAGCCCGACGCCGTTCGGGCTCCTCGCGAGCGTGGTCCGGCGGCTCGCGGGGGCCGAGGTGACGAGAGAGTCGTTCCCTCCCCAGCGGAGGATCGCGGCGCTCGTGCAGCGCTATGTCGCTGCCGAGCACGCGCAGCGGGTCGCCGAATTTCTCGGCGAGATGGCCGGCGTCCCCTTCGAGGACGCGACGGTGCAGCTGCGGACGGCGCGCACCGACCCGGCGACGATGGGCGATCAAGTGCGCCGCGCCTGGGAAGACTTCGTGAGAGCGGCCGCCTCTCTGCGACCCGTGCTGTTGATCCTCGAGGACGCGCACTGGGCCGACGACGCGAGCTTGCGTCTGGTCGAGAGCGTGCTCCGCAACTCTGCCGAGCTCCCCATCGTGGTGCTGGTGACCCTGCGCCCCGAGGGTCGCGCGGCCTTGCCCGCGTCGTGGGCGGGCGGCGCCGTTCCGACCATCCCGCTCACGCCGCTCGGCAAGCGCGCGGTCGCCGAGCTGTGCAAAGACGTGCTCGGAGACCCCGGGCGCGGGCTCTCCGAAGAAATCGCGAAGCTTGGCGGAGGGAACGCGTTCCATGTCGAGGAGCTCATCCGGGCCGCCGCGAGAGGCACCGACCGGCCCCCGGGCTCCGTCGTCGCGATGCTCGAGGCTCGGCTCGACGCGCTCGGGCCCGACGAACGGCTCGCGCTCCGCGCGGCCAGCGTGTTTGGCGAGCGGTTCTCGGCGGCGGGCGTCGCGGCGCTGACGGGTGAGCGCCTGCCCGCTCCCGCCGCCGTCGAGGCGATCGGCTCCCTCTGCGAGCAGGAGATCGTCGAGCGCGCCGACAACGGCGAGCTGGCGTTCCGGCACGCGCTCCTGCGCGAGGCGGCGTACGGGACGTTCCCGGACGAAGAGCGGGCGCTCGCTCACGCGCTCGCCGCGCGGTGGCTCGCCGCGTCCGACGAGCGCGACGCGCTCCGGGTCGCCGAGCACGCCGATCGAGGTCGCGAGCTGGCGCTGGCGGTTCGGTACTTCGTTCGTGCTGGAGAGCGCGCGCTCGAAGCGCACGACATGGCGCTGGCCAAGCACTGCGTCGCCCGCGGCCTGGTGTGCGGCGCCGAGGGGGCCGACAAGGGCGCGCTGCTCGCCGTCGAGGCCGAGACCCTCGAATGGCAGGGAGACGCCGGCGCCGCGGCCGCGCGCGCAGAAGAGGCGATGGCGCTGCTCGCCCCCGGAGATCGCTGGTGGAACCGCGCCACTGCGCCGCTCCTCGCCGGCGTCCTCGCGCGGGGCGACACGCCACCGGAACCGCTGGTCGACAAGCTGCTCGCGCTCGATGGTGCCGGGCCGGACCACTGGCTCCTCCTCGCGCGGACGGCGGCCTACCTCGTCCTCGCGGACCGGCCCTCGGTCGTGGCGCC
>CALKVR010001055.1 GCA_938004815.1 uncultured Polyangiaceae bacterium
GAACCCGACGCCGCCGAGGACGGTGCGCGCGTCGACGAGCGGTACGGCGAGGACGCCTCGGAGCCCGAACGCTCGCAGCGCAGCCGCTACCGGGGCGACCTCGGGCGACAAGGCCTCGACGTCGGGCGCCTCGATCACCCTGCCCTCGAGCGCGGCCTGGATGGGCTCCGGAAAGGCCTGGACCGAGAGCCGCTCGACCACCGGGAAGTAGGTCTCGAAGCCGGCGGCAGCGTGCTGGTGGGTGATGCTGAGCGTCAGCGCGTCGGCGCTGAACTGGTAGACGAAGGCGCCGTCGGCCGAGGCCAGCGCCGCCACGCGCGCGCGCGCGAGGCGGATCGCCGAATCGAGCGTCGCCGCGGTCGCGCGGGCGAGCTCGAGCGAGATCGCAGAGAGCGAGGCGATGAGCGCAGGCTCGTCGGCAGCGGTGCCGAGGGGCACCCCTCCGCACGGAGTCGAGCGTTCGGACATGACGGTTCCCCGCGGACGAAGATAGAGAAACTCGCCCGCGAGCGAAAGCCTCACGTCGTGAGGGGTGCGAGCAGCTCCTCCACGTCGAGCTCGGTCAGGCTCGAGCCGTCGGGGGCGCCCCCGCCCAGGAGGCTCGTGGCGAGCGTCGACTTGCGGCGTTGGAGCATCAGGACGCGCTCTTCGACGCTGCCGGCGACGTACAGGTTGTGCACGAAGACGGGCTTGGTCTGTCCGATTCGGTAGGCGCGGGCGGGCGCCTGCGCCTGCGCGGCCGGGTTCCACCAGGGGTCGTAGTGCACCACCGTGTCGGCCGAGACCAGGTTCAGGCCGGTGCCCCCCGCCTTGAGGCTGATGAGGAAGACGGGCGCGTCGCCGTGCTCGAACGCGTCGACCACCGCGCGGCGGTCGCGGGTCGAGCCCGTCAGCACGAGGTGCTCGACGTTCCGCGCGCGCAGGCCGTGCGCCAGGAGCGCGAGCATGCTCGTGAACTGCGAGAACACCAGGACCCGCCGCCCCTGCGGGAGCTCGGTCGCGCACAGATCGAAGAACGCGTTCGCCTTGGCGCTCTCGGTCACCGACCGCGCGGCGTCGAGCGCGACGAGGCGCGGGTCGCAGCAGACTTGCCGGAGCTTCATCAGGGCGTCGAGGATCGGTAGCGTCGAGGCGGCGAGGCCCTTCTTGCGGATGGCACCGCGCACGCTCGCGTGGGCTGCCACGCGGATCTGCTCGTACAGCTCGCGCTGCTTGCCCGAGAGCTCGACGGGCCGATAGAGCTCGGTCTTGGGGGGCAGCTCGGGGGCGACCTCGGACTTTCCCCGGCGCAGCACGAACGGCGCGACGAGCGCGCGCAGGGTCGCGATGCGCTCCTCGTCGCCAGTCGTCTCGATCGGGATGCGGAAGCTCCGCCGGAACGCGAGCTGGTCGCCGAGCAACCCCGGCTGCAAGAAGTCGAACAGGGCCCAGAGCTCGCCCAGGTCGTTCTCGATGGGCGTGCCCGAGAGGCAGATGCGGTGCGCGGCCCGTACCTCGCGGATGGCGAGGTGGGTCTGGCTGCGGGCGTTCTTGATCGCCTGCGCCTCGTCGAGCACGAGCGTCGAGAACGCCCGCTTCGCGAGGCGCTCGACGTCGCGGACGAGCACCGCGTAAGTCGTGACGACGATGTCATGATCGTTGATGCGCGCGTAGGCGTCGTGGCGCTTCGGCCCCGTCAGCGAGAGCACCGAGAGCCCGGGCGCGAAGCGGGCGATCTCGCGGGCCCAGTTGAACGCGAGGCTCGTGGGCGCGACGATCAGCGCCGGCGGCCGCAACCGACCGCACGCCTTCTCGATGGCGAGGTGAGCGATGGTCTGGAGGGTCTTGCCCAGCCCCATGTCGTCGGCGAGCACGCCCCCGAGCCCCTGCTCGCGGAGGTGCTGCATGAACGCGACGCCCGTCGCCTGGTAGGGGCGGAGCGTCGCCTGCAGGCCGGGGGGCGAGGCGAGCTCGGCGGCGGGGCGCCTGGCGATGCGGCGGGCGCGGCCCCGCACGCCCGAGGGATCACGCCAGCGTGCGCCGAGCGGCGCGAGCGCGTCGTCCATGTTGGCGATCGAGGCCGCGCGCGCAGCCGGAAACCGCAGCGCCTCGCGTCGCCGCGGCACGCCCTGGTAGAGCTCGCTCACGACGCGGGCGAGCGCGCGGAACCGGTCTGCCGGCACCTCGACGTGGTGGGTGTCCGAGATGCGCAGCGCGACCGGCCCCGAGAACCGGCGGGCGAGCGAGCGAAGGTCGTCCTCTTCGCCGGCGGCGTCGAGCATGTCGAGCACCAAGGGCAAGAGATCGATCCTGCGCCCCCCGACCTCGACGCCGAGCTCGAGGCTGAACCAGTCGGGCAGCGCCTCGTCGGGGCTGACGTCGACGAGCCAGCGCACGTCGTCGCCGCGCGCGATCTGGTACGGGTACGAGGGGTCGATCTCGACGACCCAGCCCAACGCCGGCAAGCGCGCCTCGACCAGGGCGGTGAACGCGCACAGCGAGCTCGTGCCGCCGCCCGGCCGCACGACGTAGTCGGCGTCGGCGTCGGCCGTCACCTCGTCGAGGCACGAGAGGTCGACGGCGCCGAGGCTCTCGAGCACGGCGACGACGCGCGCCTCTTCTGCGAGATCGCGGGGCGTCTCCTCGAGCCCGGCCGGGCCGTGCCGCAAGAGGCGCGTCGTGTCGTCGCCCGGGCGAACGACGGTGCCGTCATAGTCGAACCCGACACGCGCGAGCGGGCCGAGCCGCGCCGACGGCTCGGCGGCGCCCCAGTCGGTGACCGGGCCGGCGAAGAGGCGCAGCACGGGCCGAAAGGGGCGCGATCGCGCGGGCTCGAACGTGGCTTGTTGCGACAACCCCGACGCTCATAGCGCATGCGATCGCTCGTTGTCGATCCTTTGGCGAAACAGGCCGCGTGTGCTCCGAGGTAGTCGCTCGTCACGCACCGCCAGGGGGCGCTACCATCGAGAGCGATGAAGCGAGCTCTCGTCGCGGCGGCGCTGGCGTGCGTTCTGTTCGGTTGCGGCGACGAGGCGGACGGTGACGCCGGCAGCGGCGCTGGTAGCCCGGCGTCGGCGAACAGCGCCGCGGCTTCGGGTGCCAGCTCGAGCGGCGCGGGGTCGACCGGGTCGACCGTCTCGGCCAGCTCGGCGTCGAGCTCGAGCTCGAGCGGCGGGCTGCCTGCCTATGCGAGCTTTCACCTCAACTACACGCAGGACATCGACTTCTCCAAGT
Source organism: uncultured Polyangiaceae bacterium (assembly GCA_938004815.1). GTDB lineage: Bacteria > Myxococcota_A > Polyangia > Polyangiales > Polyangiaceae > Xiheicaenibacterium. The sequence goes on from CALKVR010001055.1 coordinate 3,214, forward strand.
GCGCCGAACGCGACTTCGTCGTCCTCGACATGGCCGAGACGCCGGCCGCCTCCATCGCTCGATGCGAGAGCATGGGCGCCCGCCTCCTCTGTTACCTGTCGTCGCAATACGAAGAGTGGCGGGACGACGCGTCGTCGTTCGGGGCGCTCGAGGGGCCGCTCGACGGCTGGCCGGGCGAGTTTTGGGTCGACCCGAACGACCCGCAGAACCTCGCCGTCCTGGTCGCGCGGCTCGACGTGGCGGTCGAAAAGGGCTGCGACGGGATCGATCTCGACAACATCGATCGCGACGGCCACGAAGCCTACATCCAGGCGATCTTCGACGAGGCGCGCGCCCGCGGGCTCCTCGTCTCGCAGAAGAACGCGATCGAGAAGATCGAGCTCTTCTGGGACAAGGTGGACCTCTACCAGAACGAGGAATGCCAAGCGTACGACGAGTGCCAGGCGTACGAGGGGCTGGGCCGGCCGGTGCACAACATCGAGTACGAGCCCTGCCAGACCATCCCGTACCTCTACTCGCACCGGAAAGACGTCCAAGCGATGGACGCGTGGGAGGAGCCCTGCGCGCCGTGAGGTTCGCCATCGACCCGGGGCCTGACATTACGCTAGAACTGCGGGTCTATGACCTCATGGGTCCGCCTCGCGCTCGCGACGTGCGCGCTCGTCTTCGGCTTCGCGCTCGGAGCCCTCGTGGGTGTGTCCTCGGCGTTCGCGCAGCCGGCCGTCGCACAAAAGGCGATGGTCGAGGGCGACGCGCTGGGCCGCGCCGGAAAGTGGGACGAGGCGCTCGCGGCCTACCAGAGGGCCCACACCTGTCTCTTATA
>CALKVR010001056.1 GCA_938004815.1 uncultured Polyangiaceae bacterium
GCGCGCATCGATATCACGTACCCGGCGACGGGCGGCTCGGCGCCGGACACGACGCGTTTTCTCGATCGAGGGGTGGGCCGGGGGCTCGCGGCGCGGGCGCGCGCGACCAGCATCGTCCGCGCTTGGTTCGCGTCCGAGCGCTTCCTCGAGGTCGAGACACCGGTGCTGGTCCCGAGCCCCGGGCTCGATCTGCATCTCGGCGCGTTCGAGGTCGCGACGCCGGCAGGCCCGAGGTTCCTCTCGACGTCGCCCGAGTACCAGATGAAGGGCCTCTTGGTGGGCGGCATTCCTCGCTGCTTCCAGCTCGCGCCGTGCTTTCGGCGCGATGAGTCGGGGCGCCACCACAACGCCGGCTTCACGATGCTCGAGTGGTACCGCGCCTTCGCGTCGATCGAATCGGTCATCGCGGACACCGAGCAGATCGTCGCGAGCGTGGTGACCGGGCTCGCGGGCGCGCGCGAGCCGACGATCGACGTCTCCCGACCCTTCGCGCGCATCACGGTCGCGCAGGCCTTCCGCGACTTCGCCTCTATCGATGAGCCCGCGATGCTCGGCCTGGCGCACGACGACAGCACGAGCTTCTTCCGCATTCTGGTCGAGCGCGTCGAGCCCGCGCTCGAGGCGATTGGCCGCCCCGTCGTTCTCTACCGCTACCCCGCCCCGATGGCGTCGCTCGCGCGTCTCTGCCAGGACGACCCGCGCTACGCCGAGCGGTTCGAGGTCTACGCCCGCGGGGTCGAGCTCTGCAACGGGTTCGGCGAGCTCACCGACCCCACCGAGCAGCGCGCCCGCTTCGAGCGTGACCAACACGACCGGGCCGCCGCAGGGCTCCCGGTGTACCCAATCGACGAACGGTTCATCGCTGCGCTCGGCGAGGGCATGCCCCCCTCCGCCGGCAACGCCCTCGGCTTCGATCGACTCGTGATGCTCGCGAGCGGCGCGGCCGCCATCGACGAGGTCATGGCGTTCCCCGAGCCGGAGCTCGCTTGAGCGCGGGTTGGCCGCCACGCGAAGTCTTCGCCGAGCTGGCCGCGAAGTACGCAGAGATCGCCCGCCTGCGCGCCGAGCGCGCGGCGGGGGCCCCCGTCGCGCCCCGCACTGTCCTCAAGAGCCTGGCCGCGCGATTTCCTGGCTCGCTTCGCGAGCTCGACACCCTCGAGGAGCGTGAGATCGATGATCGGCGCGCCGCGCTCGAGCGCGCAGCGGCGGGCGGGCCGGTCGAGCCTTGGATGATATGGCTCGCCGCCTACCACCATCTGTTTCGGATCGGCCTCGGCGCCGGCCCCATCGAGGGAGACGCCACCTCCCCGTTCGGCGAGGCAGCGCTCCATCTGTTGCGCAATCCGCCACATGGCCGCCGCACGGACGCGGTCCTCCTCATCATCGCCCAGACCTTCGGCTCTCACCCGGCGATCGTCGGCAAGACGCTGATCCCGCGGCGACGCGCGCGCTAAACCAGCGAGCGTGATTCCGCTCCACGCGCTCACCCCTGACGGGGTGAGGATTCGCGGCTTTCCGCGGAATCCCCGCTCTCTGCTCGTTCCGATTCTGTCGTTCCTGACCGAGAATCATGATTCTCGGTTTAGACACGGCCTCTTGCCCGGCTACACTGCCGCGCCGATGGCGAGCACCCTGGACACGAGGACGCGCATCCTCTCGGCCGCCGACGTTCGCGCGGTCCTCTCGATGAAGGCCGCGGTAGAGGCGGTCGAGAGCGCCTTTGCCGATCACGCGCGTGGCCTCGCGCACATGCCGGCCAAGGTCTACCTCTCGCTCTCCGAGCATGCTGGCGACTTTCGCGCCATGCCGTCGTACGTCGCCGAGCACGCCGGCCACCCCGCGTCCGCGGGCGTGAAATGGGTGAACTCGCACCCCGACAACCCCAAGCGCCACGGGCTGCCGTCGGTGATGGGCGTCTACATCCTCTCGGACCCGGCAACGGCGCTCCCGCTCGCGGTGATGGATGCGACCGTCCTCACCGCCGCGCGCACCGGCGCAGCCGCGGCGGTGGCGTCGAAGCACTTGGCCAGACCCGACGCCAAGACCATCGGCTTCGTCGGCTCGGGCGTGCAAGCGCGCTGGATGCTCGACGCGCACCGGACCATCTTCGGTGATCGGCTCGCGGTGCTGGCGGCCGATATCGATCCGGCGGCCGCGAGCACGTTCGCCGGCGAGTGCGGCGGCCGCGCCGTCAGCGTCGAAGAGGCGTCGGGCTGCGACATCGTGTGCGCGTCGACGCCGGGCCGCGGGCCTGCCGTCATGCGAGCCTGGGTGCGCCCCGGGTGCCACGTCAACGCCATGGGCGCCGACGCACCCGGCAAGCAGGAGCTCGACGCCGGAATCCTTCGCGACGCGATCGTCGTCATCGACGAGCACTACCAGGCGACCCACTCGGGCGAGGTGAACGTTCCGCTCGCGCGCGGTGAGCTCCGCGAAGATCACATCTTCGGCACGCTCGGCGACGTCATCGCAGGCAAGAAGCGCCCCGAGCGCACCGCGGCCGCGCTGACGGTGTTCGACTCGACAGGCCTTGCGGTGCAAGACGTGGCCCTCGCGCGTGTCCTCTTCGAAGAGGCGCGGGCTCGCGACGTGGGTACGCTCGTCGCGCTGGTGGGTTGAAGGTCGCGGCGCTCAATCGGGCAGACCATCGAGGCACGCGGCCGGCACGGTCCCCGGCAGGTCCATCGTCCCCGTCGGGTCGCGCTCGACGATGACACCGTCGATGAACCAGCACATCCGCGCCAGCGCCGCCTCGTCGAGCGTCGCGCCCGTCGCCACGCACGGGCTGTTGCCCGTCTGCGCGGCGCAGTCGTCCGATTCGATCGGGCCCTTGAAGACTGCCCCAACAGCGTCGCCCTGCACCAGCTCGGCCCGGATGTTGTCGAGCTCTTGAGCCAGCCCGGCGGTCGCGCCCGCCCCCACGCGAAAGCCAACCGCGCTCTGCGCCTCGTTGGTCCCGAGCCCCATCCTCAGCCGCCCGCCGCCCTCGTCACGCTGGATCGCGTGGAAGGCGGTGCCGAGCATGGGTGCCCAGTTGAAGTACGCCGAGCCGACGCAGAGGTTGGCCACACCCTCGGCATCGCAGGCGGCCGCGAGGTTGGCCGCGACCGCCGTCGCCACGTGACCCTCGAGCGCGAGCTCCGGCAGGCTGTAGAGCGGGATGTTGTTGTCGAGCGTGTGCGCGACGACATCCGCGCCGTTGATGATGAGATCGCGCGTGTCTCGCCGCTCTTTTTTCTCGCCCATGACCAGCGCGCCCGTGTCGTGCCAGTCACCGATCCAGCGGACCTCGACGATGAACGGCGTGGCCCCCAGGGATCGGCGCGCGCCGAGCGCGAATGCGTTGACCCGGCTGACGATCTCGGGCGAAGCCACCGATGCGATCATGCCGAACCGGTTGGTCAGGGTCTTGCGAGCCGCGGCGACCCCCGCCAGGTAGTACGCCTGGTACATGCGCGGCTCGAGCGACGTCAGGCGCTCGCTCACGACGGGCGACGCGTAGCCGACGACGGCCACGTCGGGGTTGGCGTCGGCGAGGGCCGCGAAGGCCGGCGCCTGAGCGGGTGACAGGGCCGCGATGACGCTCGCGCCCTCGGCCACGAGGCCGAGCGCGGCGTCGGTGGCGTCGGGGGCGAGCGGCTTGTCGTCGACCGCCACCGACGTGACGTAGCGGTGCTCGGTCTCTGCGCCGAGGCGGCCGAGGTCGAACGACTGGGCGAGCTCGTCCTGCGCGATCGGGAACGGGTACACGTAGCCGACCCGCATCGGGAGCTCGCAGATCTCGTCCGCGCAGATCGTCCCGCCGGGGCACCCCGCGTCGTCGCCGCAGGTCCGCGTGCAGATCCGGTCGCTGCAGATCGAGCCCTGGCAGTCGTCGTCGCCCAGGCACGGTGCCCCGATGCCCGCGCCGAGATCGGTGTCGACCAGCCCCTGGCAAGCGACCCCGACGACCGCGAGCGCGACGACGGCGCGCCTCACCAGAACGCCCCCCGGACGCCGGCAGACCACGGGCCGATCACCACATCGAGCGACGTCTTCTTTGCCCCGGCGCGCTTCTCGGCGGGCTCCTCGTCTCCGGCCACCGCGTTCACCACGCTGAAGGATATCGCAGCCGCGCCAGTCACGGCACCGATCGCGATGAGGACATCGGTGGCGATCGCGAGCGACCGCGTCCGGTCGGCCTTCTGGGCGATGTCGGAGCCCTCGGAGGGGCGCCGGACGGGGCCCAGGTAGGTGTCGTCGTCGAGGTCCGAGCTGCCCACGAGGGCGAGAGAGCCGGTGACGGCCGCCGAGACGGCGACGAGGCCGGTGACGACCCAGGCAGAGCCCACGACCGCCCCGGGAAACCGAAAGGCGGGGCCACCGCTCGCCGCGGTCTCGGCCAGCCGGAACGACACGAGCAGGCTCTTTCCCTTCTCCGCCGCCACGCTCCGGCGCTCGATCTTGCTGCCTCGCACCTCGATCAAGTGGTCGCCCGGGTTCACGGCCACCGCGCCGGCGAGCGGCGACTTGCCCACGACGGCGCCATCGACGCTGATCTCGGCGCCCTCCTCGTCGACCTCGACCTGCAACCGTCCGAGCTCGAGCTTCAGCCGCGCGACCTCGGCCGCGACCTCGGCGCGACGCTCGGGTGTGACGTCTTGCCCGCCCTCGATCACGTGGCACTCGTACGCGTTCACGGCGCGCACGGGATCACCGGTGAGCGCCGCCATCCGCCCGACGTTGAACAGGATGACGAAGCTCGGGCTCAGATCGTAGGCCTTCTGGAACAGGGCCAGCGCCTCGACGTACTTCCCCTCCTCGGCCATCTTCAGGGCCAAATCGTTCGCGGCGATGGCGTCGGGCGTGGGCTCGGTCGCCGGCGGCCGCTGGC
>CALKVR010001057.1 GCA_938004815.1 uncultured Polyangiaceae bacterium
GCCCGGCCCATGGGCGTGCGGGTCCAGCCGAACCCTGGGTTCGGTGGCGGGGCCAGCGGCAGCTTCGGCGTCGCTCAGCTCTATCTACCAGGCAAGACCTCGGCCACGCGGGTCCACTACCAAAACGTGGCCGGCATCGCGATCACCGAGGGCGACATCGTCCTCGGGCCGGTCGACCAGCTGCAAGCGACCTACGGCGCGCCGCGCTTCGCGAACGCCAGCCACGCCACCGCGACCAAGAACACGTCGCACCTCTGGCCCGGCGCGGTCATTCCCTACGAGATCGACCCCAACGTGACCGAGCCCCGGCGCGGCTGGGTCAACTGGGCGGTCGCTCACGTGAGCAGCGAGAGCGTCGTCAAGCTGCGGCCGCGCACACCCGCCGACAAGGACTACGTGCGCTTCGTCGAGCTCGGTATCGACGCGTGCACCTCCCACGTCGGGCGGACGGGCGGGTCGCAAGACATCAACGTGACCGGCTGCGGCAGCGGCGGGAACATCGTCCACGAGATCGGCCACGCGTCGGGCTTCTACCACGAGCAGCAGCGCACCGACCGTGACCAGTACATCACGATCGCGTGGGACGAGATCTCGCCCCAGCACCGCGCCTGGTTCGAGATCGAGACGAACGCGAACGACATCGGCCAGTACGATTACGGCAGCGTCATGCACTACGGCCGCAAGGCTTTCAGCGCGACCGGGCGTGACACCATCATCCCCAAGGACCCGAACGCGCGCATCGGCGATCGAGACGGCCTGAGCCCGCTCGACAAAGCCGCTCTCGCGCAGCTCTACTCGGGCGCCTCGATCCCCTTCGAGATCCCCGGGCTGGGTGGTCTGCCTGGCGGGCTCCCCGGCGGCGGCTCCTTGCCGGGCTCGCTGCCGCTGCCGTTCCCCATCCCGAGCTCGGTGCCCGGGCTGCCGTCGACACTGCCCCCGGGCTGGCAGCTCCCCGCGGGGTTGCCGCCGGGCACGCCTGCGGTGCCCGGAATCCCCGGCCTCACGCAGTAGCCGATACGATCGCCGCGGTCTCGAGACGGTCGGATGAAGGCAGCCGAACGCCCGGTGGTGCACGGTCTGACGGTTCCCGAGGAGCCGCCGCAGCTCACCTACCGGCCGGGCGACGCCTCCCGCCCGTACCCTCGAACGGCCGACATCTCCTCCCTGGTGACGTTCCTCGAGAGCTCGTCGGGGAGGGACCCGAGCGTCCTCGAGCATTGTTTCGCGTTCGTGTGCCCCCAGCTCGCGCCCGTGCTGGCGCGCTATGCGGCTCGGCGGCCGACCGCGCGCCCCGCCGTCGAGCGCTGGCTTCGCCGTCATCGCCTCGTCGCCGTCCGGGGATTGATACCCATCGCCGTCGGACCGGACTCGGCGGAGCAACGGGCCTGTGCGGGCGCCCTCCGCGAGCTCGACAAGACGCACCCAGGGGTCGTGCTCGCTGCGGCCGAGTCGAGCTTCCCGACGGCCATCGGCGCCCTCGCCGCCCTGCTCGACACGACGACGGTCACCTCGCCCTCACCCGACGCGTCGGCGGGTACCCCCGCGAAGGCCGCCGGCGATGACCGTGCGAGCGCGATCGCGCTCATGCAACAGATCGAGCGGTGGCGAGATGAGGGCAAGAAGGCGCGAATGGTGCGGGGCATCACCGAGCTCGCGGCGATGCCGGCCGATGCCGGGCTCCCGCTCCTGGCCCTGCTCGGGCGCGACGCGCGCTACGACGTGTCGCACAAGGCGCGGTGGCTCTTCGGAGGAGTCGCGCGCGACTGGGGCCTCTCGTTCGACGATCTCGAGGACATGGTCGCGCCGAAGCTCGAGGAGGAAGGGTGGGCTCCCCTCGGCGAGCGGATCGCCCTTCACCAGGCGCATCGCCTCGAACGGGCAATGATCGCGGGGCGGCGTTTCCCGGCGACATCCTTCGCGCGCGCCATCGAGCATCCCCTCCTGCGTGCGCTCTATGGCGGGCTGGTCTGGTCGGCGGAGCTCGATGCCCGGCCTCGCTGCTTCACGATCGGCGCGCGCGGCCTCGTCGACGAGGCCGGCGGCGAGATGCGGAGCGCGCCGAGCGAGGTATTCCTCCCCCACCCCGCCACGTTCCCCGACGACGACGCGGTCGAGCCCCTCCGGCGCATCGCGCGCGACCGCTGCCTTTCGCCGCCGTTTCCTCAGCTCACACGCCCGGTCGTTCGGTTGTGGGGGAGCGAGCGCGCCGATACCAGAACGCGTCGCTTCGAGGGGAGACAAGCGCCCGGGTCGGTCGTCAAGGAAGCCCTCGCGGCCGCGGGTTGGGAGCCGTCGGGCCAGCCGTTGGGGCCCGTGCGAGAGCTGCGCTTCGACTGCCCACCGTACGGTCTCGTCATCTGTGTCGACCCTGGGATGCCGTGGCATCGCCCCGGCTCGCGCGTCCGCACGATCTCGCACGTGCAAGTCATCGGCGGGGCCACGCTCGGCGATATCGATCCTCGGCTCCTGAGCGAGGCGCTCGCCCCGTTCCTGAGCTTCACGCCGTGAGCGAGCTACCGCGCCTCGCGCACCAGGACGAGCGCCTTCGAAGGCCCGCTGTCGAGCCGGAGCTCGAGGCGGGCCTTGCGCGGCGTGTTCCCCGCGCAGATGCGCTGGCTCGCGACGAAACGCCCGCGCCCGAGGACGTCTTCACCCGACGCTTCGTCGACGAGCCGCGCCTCCAGGCCCGACCCACCCTCGTCGAGCGCAGCGAGCACTTCGGTGCACCCGTTGGCGGGGACGACGAAGCTCGAGGTGTGCAGGCGCTGGGGCGTCAGCTCGATCCCGTTGGCGCGGCGCGCGGCGTCGGGCGAGTCCTCGGCCGCTCCGATCACCCGCTCGAGCAAGCGCGACGCGGCGACCGGGTGCTTCATGAAGGCTTCGCTCGGCTCTGCCCAGTGGCGCAGGTCGACGCCGAACGGGCCGACGCGCCCCCGCGACTCGACGTCCAGCCGCGCCTCGCGGGCCGGACCGCATGCGTAGAGCGTGGCTCGAAGAGCGCCGCCCGACTCTGCGATCAGCTTGCCGTCGGCGTCCCAGATCGCAGCGCTCACGGGCCCGAGCGGAGCGCCGGCGATGACGTCGACGCGCGCGCACCCCTTCGGCAGCTTGATCGGAAGGCTGGCGCGGCTCCCCACCTTGGCCTGGCCCGCGCCGACCGGCTTGCCCTTGCCCCAGGCCGGATCGAGGCCC
>CALKVR010001058.1 GCA_938004815.1 uncultured Polyangiaceae bacterium
CCTTGCTCGCAGGGCGCTTCGTCTCTGCGGATGAAATTCAGCTGCTTCGAAAAGGGCTCGCGACCTTCCTACGCACCGAACTCCTCAACCATCGGGCGAAGGAACGAATCAGCGCGTATGTCGAGATACTTGCGAGCCTGGGCCGGCTCTCCGACCTCGCCGACCTGGCCAACGCGATCTCGGAATGGATCCGCGAGACCGGGACGATCTCGGTCGTCAGGTTGCAGCTCGAAGGTGCACTGGACCGAGCGGCGCTTGCACCGACCGATGAGTTTTGGGCCCTCGACAGCCTGGCGTTCTTCGATGTCGAGGAGGGACGCACCAACGCTGCTGCAGCGCGATTGCCGAGGATGCGGGAGCTGGCCGCGACTTTGGATGACGAAGCGAAGGGAGCCGTCCTACACAAGGACGCCATCGTCGCGCTGCGGAACGGCGATCTGCCCCGACTTCGAGATGCCGTTGCGGTCTGCCCTCCCGGCCACAGATACTCGCGCGTCATCCGGTATCACGGCGCAGTCGGCGAGAGCGTCGCCGGGAACGTGAAAGAAGCAGTCATGCTCCTGCTTGGAATCGCGGAGGAGTACCTCGAGCGGATCGGTCTGACGCCACAGATGGTCCTGGGAAAGAATCCACCCGAGCTCAGGAAGCTCATGCGCGACGACGCGGATGCCGACGATGTTCGGCATCTGGCCGATTGCTACAACGCCATCGCGACGGTGCTGCTGCCGGATCCAGATCCCGAGCGCCGCAAGCACGGGGCGCTATTCGCTCTGTGGGCGATGAAGTTCTTTGACATGGCGGGCGCTGTTCGATCGGTCCTCCGTTCTGGCCAGGACGTGGTCGACATGATGCTCTCGGTCTGGGGCGATGCTCGCGCGGCGCGAGCGTTCATGGAGCAGTCGCTTCTTCCCGCGGCGAGCCAGGCGCGCCTGCCGGACCTCACCTTCCAGATTCGCGCGCAGTATGCGGTGGTGTGCGCCCACTGCGGAGAATACGCCGCCGCGGATGCCGAACTGGCCCGCCTCGCACCGTACATTTCAGGGCTTCCTCCGGCCGGGCAGAGGGAGATCGCGAACCAAAGTTCGCTCATTGACAAGCTCCGCGAACGCGGAGTGCCGACCGTTCCGTCAGCTGCTGCAGCCCGAGCCACTGCGGAGCGAGTGCGGCGCCTTCGCTATCTCCAGGCCCTCCGCGAGCTGCCGGACGGCATCAACGTGGACCCGAGCGAGCCGTGTCCGTGCGGCTCGGGCGCGAGTCATGGTGGGTGCTGTGGCGAGTCGGCCTGAAGGGAGAGTGTCCTGTAGCGTCGCCAGGGAACCGGACCGTGCGTTGGGTACGGCGCGTCGAGCACGGTGCCGCCAAGTCGCTCACCCAGCTTCTTGACGTGCGCGCGGCAGTCTCGGCAGAGCTACCGGTGGGGGTGGGCCCCGCGCTCATCGGCGAAAATTACGCGCGTCGCGACCAGCTTGAGCACGCCATCGGTGATCTCCGAGAACTGGATCACCCGCGAGCGTCCCTTCAGGAACATCCGCACCCGCGTCTGGGGCCAGAAGATCTCCTCCACCATGTTGGAGAACCGCCGACCGTGCCGCATGGCGTCGCGAGTCTGCTCCCTCTCCAGCTCGGCGTGCAGCGTCGCATCCTTCTCCTTCGCGACGAGCTGGATCGCGATGTCGACGTCGCTGACCTTGGGCTTGTCTGTGAGCATGCTGCCGAACAACACCGCCTTCGCGACGGTGAAGAGATAGGACGGGTCTCTACGAACAACCTCGCAGCGTTCGAGAAAGCCCGCGAGAGCGGCACCGGCGGTGGCTCGTGAAATGGGCTTCGCTGCGCTCGCCCGCGCCAGACCTCTGCCCTTCACGGTGGTCTCGTAGAGTTCCTCTTCCTCCGTCTCCGCGGGCGCGGCGTAGCCGGCCTCGATCAGGGCGTGCAGCACGTCCGAAGCCGCTGACCCGAAACTCTCGCGGAGCCGCTCGAAGCGCCACGGACGGTCCGCGTTCTCGCGAACGAACTGGCGCACCTGGAGGATGGGAACGCCGCCAAGCTGTGACTTCGGATCGACGTTCACGTGGCGCCCCAATGCTCACTGCCCAGCGGCGCCGCGTTCAGCACCCTCTTTGCGTGCCGCCATCTCGGCAGGTGTCGATCCATCAGCCGTACGAACCGCTCGTCGTGCTTGTGCGCCTGCAAGTGCACGAGCTCGTGCACGAGGATGTACTCGAGACACTCGGGCGGCTTCTTCGCCAGCTCCGAGTTGAGCCAGATGCGGCGCGCCTTGGGGTTGCACGAGCCCCACTTGGTCTTCATGCGCTTGATGCCCCACTCAGCAAGGGTGACGCCGAGGCGCTTCTCCCATTTGCCGATGAGCGGCTGCAGCAGCAGGCGGAGCTGCTCGCGGTACCAGCGCTGGAGGAGGGCGGCGCGGCGCTCCACGGGCGTGCCCGGGCGGGCGTGGAGCACCATGACGCGCTGATTCTGGAGCCGGATGCCGACGGGGCCGGCGTCCTCACGGATGTCGAGGAGGTAGCGGCGGCCGAGGAAGAAGTGCGACTCCCCGCTGACCATCTCGCGCTCGGTTTCGCGGGGCTGGGCGGCGAACGCTGCTTGCTGGCGGCGGATCCAGCGGAGCTTACCGATGATGGCGACGCGAACCGCTGCGTCGGAGAGGGCGAGGGGCGCGGCAACGCGGACGCGGCCGTCGGGCGGGTACACGCCGAGGTGCAGGTTCTTGATGGGCTTGCGGACGACGGCGATCTGCACGCCGCTGACGCTTAGCCACGCGTGGGGCCTGCCGGCGCGGGGGATCTGCGGCTCGGTCCTCATGGTCAGTAGTCGTTCTGCCGCGTGACCAGCTCGAGGGTGGCGTCGATGCGCGGGTCGCCGTCGCCGAGCACAGCGCGGATCGCGTGCTGCACGCGCCTCGTCTTGAGGGGGCTCTCGCGCCACGCGTCCTGCATGCTCGCGCGCACCGCCTGGTCGAGGCGGATGGCGAGTGCCTCATCGCGGCCGAGGTTGTCGTACAGCGCGCGCCGCGCGGCGCTGTCGAGGCTCGCGGGGTAGCTGCCGGCGTTGGGGCCGGCTTTGGCTTGCTTGGTCAGCTCGACCACCTTCTCGAGGTACTTCTGGTAGCTGAGCGCGCCCTGTTTGCGCTGGAGGATGAGCGCCTCGAGGAGCTGCGACATCTTGTCGTAGTACTTCGGGTTGATGGGCGTCTCGTCGATGATGAGCTTGCGGACGTTGTTGTCGATGGCCTCGGCCGCGGTCTTGTCCTTCATGCCGCGGTTCTTCGCGAGCTTTTTCACGCCGTCGACGCCGCGTTCGACGATGAGCTGGACGAGGGAGAAGTCGTCCAGCTCGGACACGACGACGCTCTCGTCGGCGCGGATGTACGTGTCGATGAGGTGACGCATCGCGGGCTCGTAGAGCTTGAGGTCGATCGCGTCGCCGCTGTGGAGCTTCACCTGGCTGCGGAGCTTCTCGTAGAAGACGACCTCCTCCTTGAGCCTCGCTGCCTGCACCTCGGTGTAGCCCGCGTCGCCCATCTCGCTGGCGAGGTTCGCGTAGGCGCGGATGAGACCGGCCACGAGTTTGTAGAGGGCAAGGCGCTGGGGCTCGTTCGCCTTGAGCATGGCGGCGTTGCCCTTTTCGGCGGCGGAGAAGTACGCGTAGAACGCCTCGTCGTCGCGCGGCGGCTCGACCGGCTCACAGAGCGCGCGCACCGCCTCGAGCGCCTGCTCGAGCCGCTCCCTGCCCTTCTCCAGCCGATCTTCGAGCAGGCCGGCGACGTCCTCCTGGTCGAAGCCGTCGAGCGCGCCGGACGTGTAGTCCTTCACGGCGCCTTCGATGCTCTTGAATAGGTCCTTGTAATCGACGATGTAGCCGAACTCCTTGTCGTCCCCGTCGAGCCGGTTCACGCGGCAGATGGCTTGGAACAGGCCGTGATCGCGCATCTGCTTGTCGATGTAGAGGAACGTCGCGGGCGGCGCGTCGAAGCCGGTGAGGAGCTTGTCGACAACGATGAGGAGCTTCATCTGGCCGGGCTCGTCGATGAACTTCTTCTTCACCGCGAGCTCGAAGGCGTCGACCTTCTTCACGGCCTCCTCGGGTGGCTCGTCGAACCACTGGGCGAGCATGTCGCGGTAGATTGCGTACTTCGAGAGGTTGTCGGTCTCGCCCTCGCCCGTCGTCTCGCCCTTGAGGTCGGCGGTGGCTGGCACGTACGACGTGACGATCGCGCACTTGCCCGC
>CALKVR010001059.1 GCA_938004815.1 uncultured Polyangiaceae bacterium
GCGGCACCTTGGGCGGGTCGGGATCGTACGGGACGTCGGTGCCCGGCCCCGGCCCCGGCCCCGGCGAGCCGCTGCCGGCGGGCGCGGTGCCGCCGCCGGAGCCCGACGACGGCGGCTTGCCCGCCACGCACTGGTCGCGCTCGGTCTTGAGGGTCTCGATCTCGGAAGTGAGCAGCTTCGTCGATGCCTCGCACGTGGAGCGCTGCTCCTCGAGGGCGGTGCGCTCGGCGGCGATGTCCTTCTCGAGGCCGTCCTTGTCGGCTTCGCACGTCAGCTGCTCGCTCTTCAGCTCGTCCTCGTGCTTCTTGCGCTCGATCGTCATCGCCCCGCGCAGCTCGCGGATCTGCTCGACGACGTCGTCGCACCCATCGCCCTGCTTCGCGTTGGCCAGGCTCGTCAGCGTCTTCTCGTGCTCGGCGCGCTCACGCCCGAGATCGGTGCCGCAGACCTGGGCCTCGCGCTTCGCGACGGCGTGCGACGCCACGCAGGTGTCGAGCTTGTCGAACGACTCGGCGCCGCGGGCGCGCGCCTCTTCGAGCTCGCCGGCGAGGCGCAGGGTCTCGCGCTTCCAAAGGGCGACGCCGCCGAGACCGGCCACGGCGACGAGCACGACGGCGGCGGCGATGCGGGCGCGGGCGAGGGCGCGACCCTGCGCCAGGCGGGCCCGCTCCGCCTCGCGGTCCCGCTCGCGCTCGGGCTCGAGCAAGACGTCGAGCTCCTCCGACACTTCGTTCATGTCCGGGCGCTCCTCGGGGGGGATCGCCATCCATCGGCACAGGTAGCGAGAGAGCTTGGCCCGAGGCTCGCCCGTGAGCTCGGGGAGCGCGTCGTCGTCGAGAGGCGCGGTCGTGCGGGCCTGGTGGCTGTCGATCACCTGTCGCCGCGTCAGCGCCTTGGAGCCGGGGAAACGGCGCTCCCCGACGAGCGAGCGCAGCACGGTCGCGCCGAAGCAGTAGACGTCCATCTTCTCGGAGAGCGGGACCTCGCTCTCGTCGGCGTCGAGGATGGCCGCGAGCTGCTCGGGCGCGGCGTAGAGGGCGGTGCCCGCGACGAACGCGCCGTCTTTCTCGGCGGCGACCCCCAGGTCGAGCACGATCGGGTGCATGCGACCCGCGAAGCGGGCGAGGAAGATGTTCTCGGGCTTCACGTCTTGGTGCCGGAGGCCGGCGGCGTGGAGCGCCTCGAGCGCGCGAGCGATCGGGAGAAAGATGTCGTGCGCTTCTCGAAGATCGAGCGGCCCGCGCGCGAGGCGCTCGCCCAGCGTCTCGCCCTCGTAGACCGGCATGGTCAGCCAGACGAAGTCGTTCGTCATGCCGTGGTCCATCAGCTGCACGACGTGCGGGTGACCGATCTTGGCGAGCATGACGAGCTCGCGCTCGACGTTGCGGCCCACGTAAAACGACCGCGGCAGGACCTTGAGCGCGACCCGGTGCTCGGGCACGTCGATGCGCTCGGCCACGTACACCTTGCCGAAGTTGCCCTCGCCGAGGAGGCGCACGAGCCGGTAGTGCATGCCGACGATCGAGCCCGGGCCGGGCAGCTCGGCGGCGTCGCTGTCGGGGCGCTCGCTGTGCGCGTCGCCTGCCGAGCCGGCCGCCACCGTGGTGGCGAACGGCTTGGTGCGCGTCGCGACGAGGTCCTCGGACGAAGACATGCCTGGACCGGAGCCTAGCAGCGTTCCGCAGCTGGCGAGGACCCCTCACGCGAGAGGGCGGTGTAAGCTCGGCGCCGGTCGTTTCGTTTGCCGTCCGGCAGAGATTTCCCGGGAGAGTCTTCGATGTGGTTCCAGAGAGCGCACGCGCTCCTCGTGCTCTTGTTCGTCCTCGCTTGCTCGGCCTGCTCGGTGGGCGCCAAGCACGCCGATGCGGCCGCGCCCGCGTACGGTGGAGGGGCCTACCCGACCACCGCGATGGATGATGCGCCGTCGGGCGAAGCCGAAGCCCCGATGCGTGAAGAGGCGGGCCCGGCGCAGCTCGACATGGACGGCGCCAAGGACTCGTTCGTCAACGCGAAGCAGCCCGCGCCCGAGCCTGCGCCGGGCAAGGGCAAGCCGCAGCCGGGCCCAGGCCAGCAGGGCGCGGGCGCCGACAGCAAGCGCTCGCCGATCCTCATCTACACCGCCGACTACACGATGAGCGTCTTCGAGGTGCAAAAGTCGCTCGACGCGGTCGAGGCGCTCGCCAAGTCGGCCGGGGGCTACCTCGCCCGGCGCGACGACCGCTCGATCACCGTCCGCGTCCCCGCAGAAAAATTCCAGGACGTGATCGCGGGCGTCGAGAAGGTCGGCGATGTCCTGCACCGCAACGTCGTCTCCGAGGACGTCACGGCCGAGTACCGTGATCTGGAGATCCAGCTCGCGAACCACCTCGCGCTCCGCTCGCGGATGGAGAAGCTGCTCGAGAAGGCCAACAAGGTCGAAGAGGCGCTCCAGATCGAGCGCGAGCTCGGCCGCATCACCGGCGAGATCGAGCGGGTGAAGGGCCGGCTCAAGCTGCTCACCGATCTCGCGCAGTTCTCGACCATCACCGTCTCGTTCGCCCCCCGCACACAAGAGAGCGTGCAAGAGGGGCCCTTCGTCCTCCCCCTGCCGTGGCTCAACAGCCTCGGCCTCAACCGCCTGATGAACCTCCGATGAAGCGTCTCCTCCTCGGCCTCCCGCTGCTGCTCGCGCTCGTCGCGTGCGGCCGGCCCTACACGACGGCGACCCCCGACGGCTTCGTCGAGCTCGACGAAGAGCACTACGACGAGAGCGTCCACGAGTACCGCGCGAGCACCGCCGACGGCGTCGTCATCGGCGTCCGCGCCTACGAGAACGATCCCGAGGTCGACCTCACGCTCGCCGTTCGGGCCCTCGAGAACCGGGTCCGGCTCGGTCAGGGCTACGCGCTCCTCGAGAAAAAGGAGGCGGTCGCGCGCGACGGCACCAAGGGCACGACGCTCCGCTTCGGCCACGACGAGCCGGCCGGCGCGCACCTCTACGCGGTCACGATCTTCGTCACCGACGACTGGGTCTACCTGCTCGAGACGGGCGGAAAGAAGGACCTCGTCGAGAAGGCCCAGAAGAGCCTCGACTGGGCGACGCAGAACTTCCTGCCCCAGTGATGTGGCGACGCGTAGAGCCGCGGGTCCTCCGCGCCGCGAACCGAATCGAAGACGCGCTCGATGCGGCGCTCTTTCGATTTCACAGCCGACGGGGCTGGCGAATCCCCCTCCGCATCCTGCCCTACCTCGGCTTCGGCACCCCGGACCGCGTGTTCGTGCGCGGTCGTGTCGTTCGTGACCGCGGGCTGCCCCACGACACCCGCGACGCCGGGGTGCTGGGCACCCTGCTCACCGCGGTGCGGCGGTATGCGACCCACGAGATCCCGGGCGCCGAGGTGCGCGTGCGCCACGGTGACGAGGCGCGGATCACCCAGACCGATCGAGAGGGGTTCATCGAGCTCTGGTGGGATGTCGCTGCCAAGCTCGAGCACGGCCGGCGCTGGCTCACGGTGGAGCTCGATCTGCTCTCGCCCCAAACCGCGTTCGGACAAGCGCACGAGAAGGCCGAAGTGTTGGTCGTGCCTCCCGACGCCGACTTCGGCGTCATCAGCGATATCGATGACACCGTCCTCGTCATGGGGGCTCGGCACCCCCTGCGAAAGTTTCGGGGGCTCTTCTTGATGAGCGCCCACGAGCGCGTGCCGTTCGAAGGGGTGGCGGCGTTCTACCGCGCGCTGCAAGCGGGCCGCTCCGGTGGTACCAGGAACCCGATCTTCTACGTGTCGTCGAGCCCCTGGAACGTCTACGAGCACCTGCGCGAGTTCTTCGACCTCCACGACATCCCGAAGGGCCCGCTGTTTCTCCGGGACTGGGGGATCACCGAAAAGGGCGTGGCACCGGATGGGCGCCACGAGCACAAGCTCGAGCATATCCACCTGCTCCTCGAGGCTTTCCCCGATCTGCGGTTCATCCTCATCGGGGACAGCGGCCAGCAGGACGCCGAGCTCTACGAGCAGGTCTGCCGGCGGTACCCCGGGCGAATCCTGGCCGTCTACATCCGTGACGTGGTGAAGAGCGGCAAACGCGATGCGCCGATGAAGGCGGTCGCAGCCAGCCTGGCCGAGCTCGGCGTCCCGTTTTGTCTGGCGGCGGATAGCGAGGTCGCGGCGCAGCACGCCGCGACTCTGGGGTTGATCTCGTGGCGAAGAGTCGACGACGTAGCGGAGGACCGAGACAAGGACAAGCGCGGGTCGGACACCGTTTGACCCGCCTCGCGTCTCCCTCCTGGCCCCTCGGCGCGGCCGTGACTAGCGTACGGGCGTGCTCTCCGTCCTCCGCGCGAAGAACTTCATCCTGATGGACGAGCTCGAGCTCGCGCTCGAGCCGGGCCTCAACGTGCTCACCGGCGAGACGGGGGCCGGAAAATCGATCGTGGTGGGCGCGCTGTCGCTCGTGCTCGGCGGGCGAGCGAGCCCGGACCAGGTCCGCACCGGCGCCGACGAGGCCGAGATCGAGGCGCTCTTCGAGGTCGACGCGGCATCGTCGGCCTGGGGCACGCCGGCCCTCGAGGCGATGCGGGCATCGGGCGTAGCGACCGCGAACGAGATCGCGATCCGGCGCGTGGTCTCGAGCTCGGGGCGCTCGCGCGCGTACGTGAACGGCAAGCTCTGCACCGCGGCCGAGCTCGGCGCCCTCGCGCCCGTCCTCGTCGACGTCGCCTCGCAGCACGAGAGCGTCGCCCTCACCGACCCGTCGACCCACCTCGACCACCTCGATCGCTTCGCCGAGCTCGAGGCCGAACGCGCCGAGCTCGCGGCCGAGGTTCGCGGCCTCGAGGCGCTGCAAGAGAGCATCCGTGCCCTGCGCGCCCGGGAAAAGACGCGCGCCGAGCGCGAGGCGTTCCTGCGGTTCCAGCTCCAGGCCATCGACGACGTCGCCCCGAAGCCGGGCGAGATCGACGCCCTCCGCGCCGAGCGTAGCCGGCAGCGCCACGCGGGGCGGCTGCGTGAGCTCGTCGAGCGCGCCGCGCTCCGCCTCGACGCCGAGGACGGCCTCTGCGACCAGCTCGGTCGCGTGGCGGGTGATCTGCGCGCGGCTATAGCCGCTGGTGTACTGCAGGTCGCCGCAGCACACCGCGTTCGCGTTTGCTGCACCTGGATGGTCGAAGCGTTTGAGCAAGCGACTGATGTGTTCGTAGCGCTCACTCACGTTGCCAACCACCAAAAACTCGATGGCGGCGCTGGCGTCGAGAAACGACTCGATCTGCTCGATCGTGCAAAGCTGGGTTTCGTTCATGTGGATCCCCCTCTTCCGGA
>CALKVR010001060.1 GCA_938004815.1 uncultured Polyangiaceae bacterium
CCGGCGTCTCGAAGTGCGAGGCCATGAGGCCGTCGGTGCTGCGCCCGAGCTCGCCCTCCGGATCTTGGAGCCCCGTCGCCTCGGGCCGGTACAGGCCCTCTTGATCGAACTTCACGAAGAGCTGGGCATGCGCCGCGAACTGACCATGGCAGTCGTTGCACGCGCAGCCGGTGTTGACCGCCGACGCGACGTCCTCGGCCGAGGCCTGCTTGAGGTCGGTGATGGCGAACATCTCTTTCAGGTCCGTGAGCGGGACCTTGGGCTGGAGCGTCTCTTCTTGCGGGTAGACCTGGCACGCGAACGCGCGCATCAGCGTGCTCGACCGCGTCAGGTTGAAGCGGCTGGCCCGGCTCTTGAGAAAGCCCCGCGTCGTGAGGACGCCCGACGTGAACGGCGCGCCGGCGTCACACTCGATCGGCGCGCCGACCGAGTCGTAGCAGCTCGACGCGGTGACGATCTCGGACCACGGCAGATCGTTCGCGACGACGTGCTCGACGAGGTTGCCGGGGAGCGAGTAGTCGACCTCGGCGCCTTGGCCGCTCACGCTCAGCTTCTCTTCCATCAGGGCGCGCGCGGCGAGCGCGAGCGCCGGCTCGTCGGCCCAGCCGGCGACGATCGGGTCGATGGCCGCGCCCCCGTCGGCGGCGACGAGCGCCTGCTCGTCGGCGTCGAGCACGCGCCCGATCAGCGGCGGCGCGATCTTGGACAGGTAGTCGCGCGTGTCCTCCGGCGACAGCGACGCCAGGTCGAACACCTCGGGGTCGGTCTCGTCGTCGGGCGTCGTGGTGGTCGCGCCAGGGCCGATGTCGCCCGTACCGCACGCGGCGGCGACGAGCGCGACGAGGGAGAGCGCGAGGCGCTTCATTGGATCACGAACTCCGCCGACGAGAGCAGCGACAGACAGATGGCGCCGTAGCGCTCGGTCTGCGGGAGCGCGGCGAGGTTGGGCGCGTCGAAGCTCAGCTCTTCTTGCGTGACGGGGCGCCCCCACGCAGCCGAAGCGAGCGCCACGACCTGCGCGGGGTGGGTCGCGAGATCCGGGTAGAGCGATCGCATCGCGTCCGAGCTGCAGACGTCGCGAAGCGACTTCGCCCAGAGCGTCATGCGCGCGGGGCTCCACATGCGATCGGGCTTCACCCCGCTCGCGTAGTCGTAGTCACCGAGCCCGAGCCGGTTGGCTTTCAGGTCGTTGAACATCGGATCGTCGAGCGGACGCCCGACGACGGCCGACACGCGCTCCATGCGAACCCAGAACGGCAGGAGCTGCGGCTGCGCGTCCTGCGTCTCGAAGGCTTGCTCGAACGCGTCTTGGGGACTGTCGTCGGGCGAGTCCGAGCGTTCCGCGCCGCCCTCGCCGATTTTGCCCTGACACGCGACCGCCAGCGCCGCGACCAGGGGAAGGAGTCGGAGGTTCGTCACACCCCCGCGTTAGCAGATTCCGTTCCCGATTGGTCCGTCCAAAAAAAGTTCGGCGAGAGCGGAACCTATCGCACAACTCCGCGGATCACGGAGCTCGCTCCTGGGCACCACGAGCAGCGCCTGGTTGCCCGATGATCCACGTCGGATCATCACATGTTCTCGGGAGATGTGGGAGAGCGGTGCCAGCCGCTGTCCGTCACTGCGGGCCGTCGGTGCACCCCGCGCTGCCGTCGGCGAGGTTGTTGTCTTCGACGCACTCGTTGTTGCCGCCGCGAGCGGGCGGCATGTCGCAGGCGAAGCCGCCGTTGTCGACGCACGCCCGCACGTCGGCGACCTGCGGCTCGATCGGCGGGTCGTCCATCACGCAGGTGACGGCCTGACACGCGCCCGGCTGAAGCGGCGTCGTCGTGACGACCGGCGCGTTCGTGCACGCGATCTCGAGCATCGTGTCGGTGTCCCAGAAGGTGACCGCGACACCGGCCCCGACCACGAGCGCGCCCTCGTTGCACACGGTCGCGACGAGCCCGAGCGACGCCGGGCACATCGCCTTGTCGAACGTGAGCGCGACGGTGAGATCGGGCGCCGCGAACACGTCGAAGTCGGGGAGGTTCTGGCGGAAGTTGTTCATGACGCCGCTCACCGTCGCGTCGCTGGGCTCGAGCCAGTTCGGCGCTTCGGCCATCGGGATCTGCCCGAGCTCGTTCGTGTTCGTCACGTGGTAGGCGTGCTGGTTCCAGATCCGCCGCGTGGGCACCCACGAGTCGTTCGCGTCGGCATAGATGCGGATGCCCTGCGTCGTGCCGCCCGACGCGTTCTCGATGAACACGATCTCGGCGTTCCCGTCGTTGTCGACGTCGGCGATGATCGGCATCTCGAGCCGCGTGTGCGACCGGTTCGCGATCTGCGTGAGCACCGCCCCCGTCGTGCCGTCGAAGATGCGGAAGAACTGCTCGTCGTTGTAGACGACCTCGGCCTTGCCGTCGCCGTCGAAGTCGAACACGCTCGAGCCCGTCACGCGCGAGCTGCAGTCCTGGTTGGCGACCTTCCACCGGATGCCGGGGTCGCTGCACTGCGCGGGCAGGGGGCTCTCGAGGCACTCGAGATCCGCGACGACGTAGAAGTTCGCGCCGGCCACGCCGACCTCGGCCTGGCCGTCGCCGTCGAAGTCCGCGACCGTCGGCGGGCCGCCCTCGTTCTTGGTGCAGGTGCTGACCGGGATGGGGACCGTGACCGGCATCATCGTGGTCGGGTCGAGCATCGGGCTGCCGTCGTGGTTCACGAAGTAGAGGACGCCCGCTCGCGTGATGAGGACCTCGCCCTCGGGGTCGGCGTCGAAGTTGCCGGTGGCGGTGAAGCCGTCGCACGGGAAACCGCTCGCTTGGCAGTTCGCGGTCGTGATCGGCACGCCGCCGAAGTCGTACGTCCACAGCGCGTTGCCGTCGGCGTCGTAGGCGGTCGCGCCGGCGAGGACGTTGAGCTCGCCGTCGAGATCGATGTCGCCGCTCGAGCTGACCGGCCCCATGAAGCCGTTCGTGCCGGTGCCGGCCGTGCCCTGCCAGGCGAGCGAGCCGTCTTCGCCGTTGAGGACGACGCGACCCTGGATGATCTCGGCGACGCCGTCCTGGTCGAGGTCGGCGATCGACGGTGTGGTGCCGGCGAGGTGATCGGTCGTGGCGCCGGCGGGGTACGCCGGCTGGTACCACTTGACGGTGCCGTCGCGCTCGAAGGCGATCGTCCCCCCCTGGCGCACGGTCGCGACCAGATCGACGTTGCCATCGGCGTCGATGTCGCCGGCCGCGAGCCCGCCCGAGTTGTCGAGCCACACGTTCGCGACGCCGATGTCGGCTTCGATCTCGGTCGCGCCCACCGAGAAGTGCTCGGCCATCGTTCCGTCGGGGTTGCAGCCGCCCGAGACGACCCGGAGCACGCCCTGGCTGTTGCAGCAGCCGTCCTCTTGCAGCCGGTAGCTGACGAACGCCACGTCGGGGATGTCGCCGAGGTCGACGGCGTTGTCGCCGTTGTCATCGGTGAGGTTGACTACCACCGGTGTCATGACGACATCGTTATGATTGGGATAGGGCGACATCGCCGAGGGGCCATCCCAGGCGCAGTCCAGGCCGGGCTCGAACGCGCCGGGCGGCGGCACGAAGATGCAGTCCTCGTTGCCACCGCCGACGCCGCCACCGCCGACGCCGCTCCCGCTCGAAGACGCGCTGTTCGACGCGAAGCCGCCGCCCATGCCGGTGCCGCTCGCGCCGCCCTGCGCGGCCGACCCGCTCGACTGCGCGCCGGCCCCCGTGGCGTCGGCGTCGTCGTCGCAGCTGCAGCTCGATGCGATCGTCGAACCGACGAACAACGCGAGCGCCGTCTTCCATGGGCGAAGCGAAGGACGAGCAGGGGTCAGCATTCCGCGATGGTACCGATTCCGTTTTGAATGAAAAGAGACAGCATGGGCGGAATTGGCCGGACCGCGATCGCGCCAGCCGTCACAAAGGCCGCGCGCGCAACTGCGCTAAGCTCCCACGGTGCAACTCCTCGAATCTGCCTTGCGATCCCGCTTTCTTGTCGCCCCCGTTCCCCTCGCGCTGGGCCTCCTCGCACTGGGTCCCCTGGCCGGCTGCGGCGACGACGGCGCGACCGGCTCGTCTTCGAGCTCGTCGACCGGCTCGGGAGGAGCTTGCGCGCCGCAGCCCCGCACCGCCGAGGACGACGCCGCGCCGCCGCCGATCCACACGCCGCGCTGGGCGTTCCGGCCCTGGATCTCGAAGGACATCTCGGACGGGCCCGACACGTACGCGTTCGTCGACGGCTTCGAGCAGCGCGACATCCCGGTCGGCGTCGTCGTCCTCGATAGCCCGTGGGAGACCCACTACAACACGTTCGTTCCCAACCCGAACCGCTACCCGGACTTCGCGAACATGGTCGCGGACCTTCGCTCACGCGACATCCGCACCGTGCTCTGGATCACGCAGATGATCAACGTCGCCGGCATCGACTTCGAGCCGGGGGGCGACACCTACGACGGCGCTTCGCCCGACTATGAAGAGGCGCTGACGTGCGACTACTTCATCAACGACGGCGCGCTCTACGGGTGGTGGAAGGGCACCGGGTCGGCGGTCGACTTCTTCAACCAGGACGCCCGCGCGTTCTGGCACCGGCTGCAAGATCCGCTCTTTGCGATGGGCGTCGCCGGCTTCAAGCTCGACTTCGGCGAGAGCTACATCGACTCGCCCGTCCTCGCCACCGCGGCCGGAGACAAGACGCTCCAAGAGTACTCGGAGGAGTACTACAAAGACTTCTACGCGTACGGCAGCGCGATGGTCGGCACGAGCGAGTTCGTGACGATGGTGCGCCCCTACGACAAGAGCTACGAGTTCGAGGGGCGGTTCTTCGCGCGGCCCGAGCACGCGCCCGTCGCGTGGGTGGGCGACAACCGCCGCGACTACGTCGGCCTCGCCGACGCCCTCGATCACATCATGCGCTCGGCCGTCGCCGGCTACGTCATGCTCGGCAGCGACATCGGCGGCTACCTCGACACCGACGACCAGGACCTCACCGGCGAGCCGATCCCGCTCGACCCCGAGCTGTTCACGCGGTGGACGGCGGTAGGCGCGATGAACCCGTTCATGCAGCTCCACGGGCGCGCCAACATCACGCCGTGGACGTTCCCCGGCCAACCCAACGACGAGGTCGTCACCGCCTACCGCTATTGGTCCAAGCTCCACGACGAGCTCGTCCCGTTCTTCTACTCGGTCTCCGAGAGCGCGTACGCGGGCGGCGCGGTGAAGATGATCGAGCCGATCGGTGGCGACGCGGAGTGGGCCGGCGACTACCGCTACATCCTCGGGGGCGCGTTCCTGGTCGCGCCGGTGCTCGACGACGCGGGCACCCGCGACGTCGCCATCCCGAACGGCACGACCTACTACGACTTCTTCGATCCGGCGGCGGCGCCGATCGACGGCGGCACCACCCTCACCGCCGTCGACGTGAGCGACGCGGCCCGCATCCCGATCTACGTCAAGGCGGGCGCGATCGTGCCGATGAACGTCATCGACGACGTGACGGGCTTGGGCACGGCCGCATCGGCGGGCGCGCTGACGGTGCTCGTATATCCCGACGGCGAGACGTCGTTCGCTCTCGTCGACGAGGACGACGCGGTCACGACGATCACGTCCTTCGGCGGCACGGGGCTCCGAGCGAGCCGCGCGCTCCGCCCGACGATTTTCCGCGTGCGCGCCGAGACCGCCCCCGCGTCGGTCGCGCTCGACGCCCCGCTCCTCGACGAGTGGCAGACCCAAGCAGAGCTCGACGCCGCCCCGAGCGGGTGGCGCTTCGACGCGGCGACGAACAGCTTGTGGATCAAGGTGCCGGCGAGCGCCGCGACGTTCGACGTCTCGATCAACTGAGTCGCAGCTCCGCGTGGGGCTCGGCGCACCCAGGTGTGCGCGCGATCCGACGCGCGTGATCCAGCCTCGCCGTGCTCGCTGGAATCTCGTGCTCGCGGTGAAACGGCGGCCCCGTTTTGTGAGGAGATCGCGCGGGGCCCATGCGTGGCACCCTACTCGCATCGCTGTTCCCGATGCGCGATCGTCTCGCTGCCGCGTTCGTCGCCGGGTGCCTCGCGTTCGTGGCGGCCAAGCCGGCTCAGGCCGAGGAGCCCGCAACCGAGCTGCAGAGCCCGGCCGCGCTCGGCATCGGGATCTTTCTCTCCAGCGTCGGCACCGCGGGCCTCATCACGGGCGGATACTTCTTCGCGAACGCGGGCAACCCGTGCGGCGGCCTTTCGCGCGAGCGCGAGCCGACCAACGCCGAGGTGTCGGCTTGCCAGACGAGCGTCAACGCCAAGATGGGCGGCGTCATCGGCATGGTCGCGGGCAGCGCGTTCTTCGTCGGCGGCATCCCCCTCATCGCCGTCGGCGCGGCCCCTGACGACGACGAGCCCGCTCGGGCTCGGCTGCGCTTGGACGTAGCCCCCGGCGGCGGCACGCTCACCGTCGCGTTCTGACCGTCACTTCTTGCAGAGCTTGTCCTTGCTCGCGCCGATCCAGTTTTCCATGTAGGCGTCGAGCCGATCGGCGGGGACGAAGTTCGCGGCCACGCGGCGGCCGTCGCTGCAGCTGCCGGAGGGTTCGCGCGTGCTGGTGCCGCTGTGCGGCAAGTCGCTGGACATGCATTGGCTGGCGGCGCAGGGACACGACGTGCTGGGCGTGGAGCTGTCGCCGTTGGCGGTGACCCAGTTCTTCGAAGAGGCGGGGTTGGAAC
>CALKVR010001061.1 GCA_938004815.1 uncultured Polyangiaceae bacterium
TCACCGAGCCGCCCCCGCCGGTCGCCCCGCCCCCTCGGCAAGACAAGCCCGCCGCAGGCGGTGGCGGCATTCACCCGGCGTGGTTCATCACCGGCGCGGTCATCACGGCCGCGCTCGGTGGCGTCACCATCTGGTCCGGCCTCGACACGTTGAGCAAGCACGACGACTTCGAGAACGGCGACGACAGCGCCAAGGGCCCGGGTGAAGCGGCGCAGCTGCGGACGAACCTGCTCATCGGCGGCACGCTCCTGGCGGCGGCCGGCCCCGGCATCCCCGCCATCTTCGTGGATTGGGGCGGCGCCGACGGCTCGGCGGCCGCGCCGTTCCCCCGCGGGGTCGCCATCCGGCTACGCTACTGACCCACTGAGCAAAGATGGCAGGCCAGGGCTCACGCTACGAGCTTCTGATGAAGCTCGCGTCCGGCGGGATGGCGACGGTGTACGTCGGCCGCGTCCGCGGGCCTTTGGGCTTCTCTCGGCTGGTCGCGATCAAGCGCGCGCATCCGCACCTCATCGAAGACGCCGCGTTCGCGCGCATGCTCATCGACGAGGCGAAGCTCGCCTCGCGGATCCACCACCCGAACGTCGTCGCCGTCCTCGACATCGAGAGCGACAAGCGCGCCAAGAGCACGACCGATCTGCGCCTCGTATGGAGTACGTCGAGGGCGCTGCGCTCTCGGAGCTCGCCCAGCTCGCCGAGGCTCGCGGCGCGCCGCTCGCCCCCGGTGCGGTGGTGCGCATCGTGCTCGACGCGTGCGCCGGCCTCCAGGTCGCGCACGAGCTCGAGGACGAGCAGGGCCAGCCGCTGGGGATCGTGCATCGTGACGTGTCGCCTCACAACGTGCTCGTCGGCGTCGACGGGCTCGCGCGCCTCAGCGACTTCGGCATCGCCAAAGAGACCTCGAAGCCGGGCTCGACCACGACCGGCTCGCTCAAGGGCAAGCTGGCGTACATGGCGCCCGAGTACATCGGAGGCAACGAGATCGACGCGCGCGCCGACGTCTTCGCGCTCGGCGTCGTTCTGTGGGAGACGCTCGCAGGCAAGAAGCTCTTTCGCGGCTCGAACGATCTCGAGACGCTCCAGCGCGTCGCGAACGCGGAGGTGCCGTCGCTCGCGGGCGTCGTGCCCGCGGTGGGAAAGACCTTCGACGATCTGCTGCAGGTCGCGCTCGCGCGCGATCCAAGAGACCGCTTCTCGAGCGCGCGCGCGTTCGGCAACGCCCTCGAGACCGAGGCCAGGGCCGCCGGCCTGGTCGAGACGCACGCCGACGTCGCCACGATCGTCCGCGACCTGGCGCGCGAGACGCTCGACGAGCGTCGCGAGCAGATACGAGAGATCACCGCGAAGCTCGACGCCGCGCGCACCGGCGGAACCACCGAGGACGGTCCGCTCCGCGGCGCGGTCGCCAAGGCGCTCCTCGTGGTCGACGCGCCGCCGCCTCCGCCCGAGCCGCCGCCCGCAGCGGCCCCCGCGCAAGACGGCATCGACGCGACGCTCGGCGGCAGCGGGATCACCCGGCCGTCGGCGTTCGACCCGTCCTCGGTCTCGCTGCCGCGGACCAGCGTCACGCCCGCGTTGAAGTGGGTCGGTGGCGCGGTCCTCGTCGGCGCGGCGGCGGCGGTGGTCGCGCTCACGATATCGGGCCCGCCGGCCAAGCAGGGCGCCCCGGCGGGGTCGGTGACGGCCAGCGTCGCGCCCGCGCCTCTGCCGAGCGCCTCGGTCTCCACGCAGACCCCCGCCGCGTCGGCGAGCGCGCCCTTCGCGAGCGCCGCGCCCTCGGCGACGGCGCCGCCGGCGGCCCCTCAACCGCGCGCCCCCGCCCGGCCTCGGCCGCTGCCGTCGCCGGTCGAGACGGTCGCCCCGAACCCCTACAAGCGGTAGCGGCTTGCCCGAGAGCGGCCGGACCCTATAGCGCCTCCGATGAACGCCAACCTGCCCACGGGGCGCCTCGGCCGGTTCGCGAAGCTCGCTCGGCTCGGCGCCAGCACCGGCGCGAGCTTGGCGCTCTCCAAGGACGGCAAGGCCGCGGCGGCCCTCGCCGCCGACGTCCTCGGAGAGCTCCGCGGGCTCGCGGCGAAGATCGGGCAGATGGCGAGCTACGTCGACGGGATGGTCCCGGAGCCGCACCGCGAGGCCTACGAAAAGGCGCTGGGCGCGCTCCAGGCGAACGCCCTCACCTCCCCGCCCGGCGCGGTGCGAGCGGTAATCGAGGCCGAGCTCGGTTCGCCCGTCGGCGAGCTCTTCGAGTCCTTCGACGACGAGCCGTTCGCGAGCGCGTCGATCGGGCAGGTGCACCGCGCGACGTTCGCGGGCCGCGCGGTCGCGGTGAAGGTGCAGCACCCCGGGATCGAGCGCGCCATCCGCTCCGATCTCGACAACGCGTCGATGATCAAGTCGTTCGTCGGCACGCTGGCGCCGCGCGCGCTCGAGGTCGACTCCATCTTCGCCGAGGTCCGCGCCCGGTTCGAAGAGGAGCTCGACTACGAGCGAGAGGCGGCGAACCTCGATGCTTTCGCGAGCATCCACGCGGGCGATCCGCGCATCGTCATCCCCGCCGTCGTCCGCGAGCGCTCGAGGACGCGCGTGCTCACGACCGAGCTCGTAGAGGGCTCGCGGCTCGACGAGGTTCGGGGGCTCCCAGAGGCCGATCGCCGCGCGTACGCCGAGACGCTCTGGCGGTTCGTCTTCAAGGGCCTGCTCGTTCACAAGCTGTTCAACGCCGACCCGCACCCGGGCAACTTCGTGTTCTTGCCCGAGGGTCGGGTGGCATTCCTGGACTTCGGCTGCACGCAGGCGATCGACGTCGAGCACAACCGCGCCGCGCGCGTCATGCACCGGGCCGCCCTCGACGGCGACGAGGCTCGGTTTCTCCAAGGGGTAAAGGTGTTCCTCGGCACCCGGGGCGGGCCTTACGAAGAGAGGGTGACGGCGTCGGTGCGGACGATGTTCGCGCCGCTCTTTCAGGACACCTTCCGCATCACCCCCGCCTTCGTGGCCGGCATCATCGACGGGATGCGCGACCTCAAAATGCTCGCGCTCTCGAAGAAGAGCGGCTTCGTGCCGATGAAGCCGGGCATGGTGTTCTTGAACCGGCTCCAGTTCGGGTTTTATTCCGTCCTCGCGCGGCTCGACGTCGAGGCGTCGTACCGCGGGGTCGAGGAGCGCATCCTGTCGGCCTCGCCGGCCCCGGCGGTGACGGACGCGGGCCTGCGCGCGGGCTGAAACACGTGCTAGAGAGCCTCCCATGCCTTCGGTCGAGGAACTCGAGAGCGAGCTCAAAGAGCTCGAGCAGCAGTATGAAGCAGCGTACACCGGCAAGGATCGCCACAGCGTCGAGGTCGGCCCGCTCGAAGAGCTGATCGCCAAGACGGACGCCGCCATCAAGTCGCTGGAGGCGCTGGGCGCCTTCACGGCCGGCGAGTCGGCCGCCACGCTCCACAAGGCGATGACGGATCGCAAGGCGTTTTTCCAGCGCGAGGTGACGCTCATCAACTCGGCGCGCGAGATGGGCCCGACGTTCGAGCGCTTCGCGGCAGAGGGCACCGCCGCGAACTTCGTGTTCGATCGCTACGTCCGCCACTTCGCCGGGCAGGGCCGCGACACGCGTGATCTGGGCCTCTTGAAAGAGCTCGTCGAGGAGCTCAAGGGCATCAAGAAGCGCATGACCGCCATCGCGGGGAAAAAGGTGCCCGAGGCGCTCCAGCGCGACGTCGAAATCGTCACCGCGAACATCGAGCGCTACCAGGCCGAGGAGCGCGAGATCCCCAAGGCCCAGGCGAGCGGCTCGGTCGAGGAGCAGGCCGATCGGCTGGCGATGCTCGCCAACCATCAGTTCGCCATCTACCAAAAGTTCTTCGCCGGGCAGTCGCGCGTGAGCCGCCGCCCCGGCCTCTTGGTGCGCGTCGTCGACAACCTGAAGCGCTACCGCGCGGCCATGTTCGACCTCAAGAACAAGGGCCTCTCGAGCGAGGCGAACGTCGGCAACATCGGCATCGTCGACAACCGCCTCCAGGCTTACGAGAAAGAGCTCGGCGAGATCCGCAAGGTGCGGAGCAACATCAAGCTCTCCGACATCATGGGCGCTCTCGGCGGCGCCGCCAACGAGCTCTTCGAAGAGTACCGCAAAGACTTCGCCGGCAAGGACCGCACGACCGTCAGCCTCGAGCAGCTGCACGATCTCATCGATCGGGTCGACGAGATCCGCCGGCAGATGGAGGAGCTGGGCCGCGTCGAGAAGAACGAGACCAACACCAAGAACCAGCTCGTCGTGCGCGACTACCAGGCCAGCTGGGTGCGCGAGTTCCAGGCCGTCAGGGCGGCGCAAGCGGCGAGCGCCACGACCGCCCCGACCAAATCATGAGGAGCTCCCCCCTCACGCAGTGAGGGGGGCCGGGGGGGAGAATCCACAGAGACCCTCCCCCGTCCGGCGGCACGCCGACCTCACCAGCTCGAGACGACGTCAGATCGAGAGCGTGCCCGTCCTCAGGAGATACGCGAGGCGCTTGCGTTGCTCCTCGTCGAGCAGCTCGTGCAGCTTGCCGAGGGCGCGCACGACCGCGTCGCGCAGCTTCTCGGCCGACTGCACCCGCGTGTCGCCGCCGGCTTTCGCCTTTTCTTCGTCGAACGTCGCGCCCTCGACCGCGTCGGCAAAGGCGCCGATGCTGCGCCGGTTGTCGACCGACGCCTGCGCGCGCTCGATCTTGAGGTCGTCGAGGATCGTGGCGAGCTTCTTCACCTGCTCCTCTTCGAGCTCGAGCTTCCACGCGAGGAAGCGCAAGGGTCGCTTGACCCCGAAGCCGCCACCCTCGTCGTGCTCGGCGTGACCGCCGTGACCATGCCCGGGCCCGTGACCGTGACCGCGACCGCCCCAGGGCGGACCGCCACCCCATGGGCCGCCGCCGAACGACGCGTGCCCACCGTCGTGGCCGTGCCACCGCCCGCGCGGCCCGCAGCCGCCGTGCGCATGCTCGCCAGGCCCGCACGAGGACGGACCATGACCCCTCTTCCACCAACCGAAGAAACCAGGATGCATTTGTCTCCACCTTCCTCGCCGGGGCGAATCGCACCCGGCGGGACAACGAGCGGGCGACATGCCGCGCTCGAGGGTGAGTGTTCGCTCCGACAGGGCGCCTGTCAAGGCCGGCCATCGAAGCGCGCCGCCGATGATGGTCAGCGGACCATCACCGGGTTGGTGAACGCGAAAGGCACGACGCCCCTGCGAAACATCGGGCTCATCGCGCCGTCGCCGCGCGCGATCGCGATGACCCAGTCACCGGTCGCGAGGGGGATCGACGTTCGGAGCTCGGCGCGGTGCGGCCCGAGCTCGAACGGCGCCGTGGCGCGCGCGACGACCTTGCCGCGCACGACGAGCTCGACGCTGGAGATGTCCATCCAACTGGGGCCGTCGGCGGCGATCGCGACGTCGGCCGTGCCCGGCGCGATCTCGCCGCCCGGCCCCGCACCGGCGACAGCGAGCGTCACGAAGGGGCCGCCCGAGACGACGACGCGCCCCGCGCGGATCGCGGCGATGAACGCCCGCTCGTCGAACGCGCCCGGGTCGTCGCGCGGCATCGCGACGTAGTTCCTCGGTAGCCCCGGCTCGTGGAACGTGAGCTTGTGCGAATCCGAGTTGCCTGTCGCGGCGACGCGGTAGCCCGCGTCGAGGAGCGCGTACCAGTCGAGCATGTTGGCCTCGACCTGGGGGATGTCGGGCGTGTCGTCGCCGTTGTAGAGCTCGACGGCGTCGAACGCGAACCAGCCCGGCCGGCGCTTCATGAACACGTCGACGTCGTCGCGGTGGAACCGAATGACGTCGAAGTAGCCGATGTCGCCCATCCGCGGGTGGTTCACCTGGATCACGTTCGACGAGAACAGGGGGCCGCGTGACCGGGCCTCGCGAAAGAGCTCGGTCGGGTTCGTGGCCTCGTAGCGAATGGGGCTGGAGCCCGCGGCGAGGGGAAAGACGTTGAAATGCCCGAACGCCATTTCTTCGGTCGTCACCTCGTCGCCGACGACCGACGCGACGTGGCGCTCGAGACCGATCTCGCGAATCGCGGGAGCGTAGTCGGTCACGCGGTTGTGATCGGTCGCGACGCCGACCTCGACGCCCGCCGCCGCGAGGGCGCGCACGCGCTCGACCAGCGATTGAGGTGCGTCGGGCGAGGGCGCCGCGTGCAGGTGCAGATCGGCCGAGATCCAGCCCTTGGTGTCGACCGCGCGAGTCAGGGTCGCGGTGACGCTCGCCCGCGCGCCGGCCTCGACCTCGACGATCTCTTCATGGATCGTGTACTCGAACCCGCGATCGACGATGACGCGGTAGCGGCCGGCGGGGACGGGTCGCTCGACACGGCCCCGCTCGGTGTGGACGGCGTTGAGCGCGGCGCCCGCGTCGGGCGCGTCGCCCCAGCTCGGATCGGGCGTGCCGCCGAGGCCGCGCACCTGCACCCTCGCCGGGATCGGCGCGCCCGCCTCGGTGACGGCGACGTCGAGCGTTCCTGCGCGCGGCAAAGAGGCGGTGACGAGGGCATCAGGCTTCATCCACCCCGTCGACGCGTGCCCGGGCGCGACCAGCCGAGCTTCGAAGCAGCCCTCGGGGACGAGCGCGTCGTCATCGGCGGCGGCGAAGCGCGCGAACGGCTTGCGGACGCCATCCTCGTCGAGGCACTGCGCGATCTCGGCCCG
>CALKVR010001062.1 GCA_938004815.1 uncultured Polyangiaceae bacterium
TGCTCGGCTCGTCGAAGGGCAGGGCGTGCCGCGGGATCGGACCGACGGGACCGGGGCGGTTCGCGGCGTCGTGGTGCGGCGAGAACGGCGGAGGCGAGGGGACGCGTGCCGGTGCGGGCGGAGACGCCGGTACCGGCGCGGATGCGACGTACGCCGGCGGGGCGTGCATCGGCGCCGCTGGTGTCGGCACCGTCGACGGCGGCGCCTCGGGGAGGTTGAGCGGCGCGAGCTCGGAGACGAGCGGCGCGGAGAGCTCGCGCGCGGTGGCCTGCATCGCGGGGCTCTCGACGATCTCGACCTTGGCCCGCGACGCCTTGTCGCGCTCGCGCCGGAGCCTCGCCTCGAAGACGGCGCGCTTGGCCTTGAAGATCGCCTGGTACCGCGTGGTCGTTTCGAAGCGCTTGCGCTCGGCCTCGTCGGCCATGCGCCGCAGCCAGTAGGCCTTGGCGGCGGCCCACGTCTCTTCGGTGATCGCCTCGCGCTCCAGGATCTCGGGCTGCGGCACGCCTGCGTCGACCTCGGCCGACAGCTCGGCGTACCGTTCGAGCGGCAGCGGCGGTGCGGCGGCGGTGCGCTGCTTGGCGGCCGTCATGGTCCCCCGAGACGTGTACCACAGTGGGCTGCTAACCTGCGCGCCCCATGGCAAGGCGTTCTCTCTACCCGCTCGCGCTGTTTGGTTTGATCGCTTGCTCCGGCCCCGGGCCGAGCTCGCCGTCGCCCCCGGCTCCCGGGCTCGAGACGGGCGCGGCAGCGAGCCCGGGGACGACCGAGGGTGGCGGGGTCAAGCCATCGACCGGCCCGGCGACGCCCGCCGAGGCGCAGGCGTTCATCGCCGATGTCGACGAGGGGCTCCGCAAGGTGTGGATCGCACAATCGCGCGCCGACTGGATCAACCAGACGAACCTCACCGACGACACCGACGCGCTCGCCGCGGCCGCGCAAGAGACGTCGATGGAATACGTGACGCGGAAGATCAAAGAGTCGGTGCGCTACCGCGGGGTGCAAGGCCTCGCGCCCGACGTCGCGCGCAAGCTCGAGCTGCTCCGTCGCGGCACGGTGCTGCCCGCGCCGAGCGACGCGAAGGAGCGCAAAGAGCTGGCCGAGCTGGGCGTCGCCATGCAGAGCGCCTACGGCAAGGGCAAGTACTGCTCCGACACGCTCAAGAAGTTCCGGCCCAAGGACGCAAAGGACAACTGCCTCCCCCTCGGCGAGCTCTCGAAGATCCTCGAGAGCAAGACGGCGACGTGGGAAGAGAAGAAGGAGGCTTTCCTCGGCTGGCGCACGATATCGGTGCCGCTTCGCAAGCAGTACCAGCGCTTCGTCGAGCTCGGGAACAAGGGCGCGGCCGAGATCGGCCAGAAGAACCTCGGCGAGCTCTGGCGCGACCGCTACGACATGACGCCGGCCGAGATGGAGGCCGACATCGAGCGGCTGTGGCAGCAGGTGAAGCCGCTCTACGACGAGCTTCACTGCTACGCGCGCGGCAAGCTCCGCAAGAAGTGGGGCAAGGACAAGATCGCCGACAAGGCGCCCATCCCCGCGCACGTCCTGGGCAACATGTGGTCGCAGACGTGGGGCTACGTCTACGACGACCTCGCCCCGTATCCGGGCGAGGCGAGCCTCGACGTCACCGCCGGCATCAAGAAAAAGAAGCTCGACTCGAAGGGCATGGTCAAGGTCGGTGAGGACTTCTTCGTCTCGCTCGGGATGACCAAGCTCCCCGACACGTTCTGGGAGCGGTCGCTATTCGACAAGCCGAAGGACCGCGAGGTCGTCTGCCACGCGAGCGCGTGGGATCTCACGTTCAACAACGACGTGCGCATCAAGATGTGCATCGAGAAGAACGAAGAGGATCTCATCACGATCCACCACGAGCTCGGGCACAACTACTACTTCACCTACTACCACACGCTCCCGGTCCTCTATCAGGACGGCGCGAACGACGGCTTTCACGAGGGCGTGGGCGACGTGCTCGCCCTCAGCGTGACGCCCGAGTACCACGCGAAGATCGGCCTCCTCGACAAGGCGCCGCAGAACCCCAAGTCGGAGATGAACGTGCTGATGAAGCGCGCGCTCGACAAGGTCGCGTTCCTGCCGTTCGGTCTCCTCATCGACAAGTGGCGGTGGGACGTCTTCTCCGGCAAGACGTCGCCGGCGCAGTACAACGCGGCGTGGTGGGACCTGGTGCTCAAATACCAAGGCGTCGCGCCGCCCGCGCCGCGCACCGAGAACGACTTCGACCCCGGCGCGAAATACCACGTGCCCGCGAACGTGCCGTACCTGCGCTACTTCCTCGCCGACATCTACCAGTTCCAGTTCCACCGCGCGCTCTGCAAGGCGGCCGGCCACACCGGCCCGCTCCACAAGTGCTCCATCTACGGCAACAAGGCCGCCGGGGATCGGCTCAAGGCGATGCTCGCCATGGGCGCCAGCAAGCCGTGGCCCGAGGCGATGAAGGCCATCAGCGGCGAGACCAAGGCTGACGCCTCCGCCATCCTCGAGTACTTCGCCCCACTCTCGGCCTACATGAAAGAGCAGAACAAGGGCGAGCAGTGCGGGTGGTGACCGACTGGCCAAGACCACGCCGTTGTGCTGATTGATGACGGCGTGGCTGCACTTTCACCCCCCCACCCCCTCTCACGAGTGAGGGGGGCATGAACTTCGTGCTGCACGCGTGGCTGGCTCATCTCGATCGCGGCGAGCCGGGGGTCATGTTGGGCGCGATGTTGCCCGATCTGTGGCGCATGGCGGCGCGGTCGGCGCGGTCGCGGCGCGGGGTGACATCGCCGAATAATGACAGTACTGTCAGTGCAGTGCTGGCAGGGGTCGAACACCACCTCCAGGCTGATCGGTGGTTCCACGCGACGCCGTATTTCGCGGAAGGGGAGGCGGCGACCGGGGATGCGCTGAAGGCGGTTCAGGGCGAAGCCTCGCCGCGACTTCGGCTCTTCGCTCACGTCACATGGGAGATGTGCCTCGACGGAGCGCTCGTTCGGCGGGTGGGGCACGGCGAGGTCAGCGCCGTCGTTGCAGATGCGGTGCGCGGCCGCGCAGATGCTGCGGGGGTCGCCGCGGATCTCCATCATGGCGCTGCTCGCGCTGCCGCCGGCGTGGATGATGCGATCTTTCAGGCGCGGATGGCGCGGCTGCTCGACGCAGTCGAGAGCTTTGCGCTCCCCGAGGGGTACGCCGATCCCGCAGGCGTGGCCATGCGCCTCGGAGGGATCCGATCGGCGTTCGGCTTTCCCCCGGCCAACCTCACCGAGCGCGCGCGGTGGGAGCAAGCCATCGCTACTGTCGAGCCGGTGGCCGACCGGCTCGTCGCCGCGCTGCTCGAGGACGCCGCGCGGCCACGCCCCGCAACCTGATCACGCTGCTTTGAGCGACGAGCCGCCGGCGTTGCGCAAGATGAGCTTGGCGGTGTCGACCCAGTCGCGGTCGACGACGTGGACGCCGACCAGGATGCCGCCGCGCTCCACCTCCGGGCCGAAGAACTTCGCCTCGTGCTCGGGGATACCTGCTCCGATCAGCGCGCCGACGAGCGAGCCCGCCGCGCCGCCGGCTCCCATCCCCGCCAGCGTGGCGACGATCGGCCCCGCTGCGATGAGCGCGAGACCCGGGATCGTGAGGCTGCCGATCGCAGCGAGGGCCGCGATGATCGCGCCTACGGCGCCGCCCGCGGCAGCGCCGGCGGCCGCGCCCTCGCCCACCTTCTCGTGGGTGACGATCGCGAACTCGTTGCCGTGCGTGGTCTCGGACATGAGCAAGCTCACGTCCTGGCGCCGGAAGCCTGCGCGCAAGAGGCTGTCCACCGACATCTCCGCCTCCATCCTCGTCCGAAACAGAGCTGTGACGATCGTCGCCATGAGATCCTCCGCCCCGGGCTGCTCGATGCCGGGCAGTGCTTGGTTGTCACCGGCACCGGTGCACCGGGCATGCCAGGCGCGGCAATTTCGGAGAAGGCGCGGCAGCGCATCGATTGCGCGATTCGTCGGCGGCCGTCGATCGCGGGACCGAGGCCGGTTGCCT
The DNA here is from genome assembly GCA_938004815.1 of uncultured Polyangiaceae bacterium. GTDB lineage: Bacteria > Myxococcota_A > Polyangia > Polyangiales > Polyangiaceae > Xiheicaenibacterium. The sequence continues at coordinate 4,030 of CALKVR010001062.1, forward strand.
CGGTCGGCGCGCAAAACGCGCACCGGCGCGCACCGTGTCAGCCTTCGTGGCGCAGGCGTTCGATCTCGTCCTCGAGCCGCTCGGCGAGCGCCTTGTCGGCCTGGAGGCGGCGGCGCCAAACGCGCTCGAGGCGCAAGAGGTCGGCGCGCGACAGCGACAGCTCTTCGAGGAGATTCGCCAGGCGGCCGCTCTCTTTGGCCAGCTGGAGCCGCGCATAGCCGTGCTCGTCGAGCGGCTCGCGGAGCTGGTCTCGAGCACTGACGTACGCGTCATCGTACTGCTCGAGGAGCGTCACGTCGCCCCCCTGCGATGCTTCGTCGATCGCGCGCAAGTGCTCGCGCTCGATGCGCGCCCACGTCGCGTCGGCGAGCCGGTGCTTGTCGAGCACGTCGGCTTTCGTCGAGCCCTTCAGCGAGAGCTCGGCGCGCACCGCCGCGCACTCTGCGAGCGAGAGCTGGTCGCGCAGGACCACCGGTTCGGGCGCCGGCTCGTGGACCTCGGGAGCAGAGGGCTCGGGCTGCGCCTCGGCGAGCGGTTCGACCTTGGCGGGCGGCGGCGACTCGGGCTTCGGGCGACTGCCGAGCGCGGGGATCGCGATCGCGACCGGCTGGCTCTGAACGAAGGCAGGTGCCTCGGCAAGCTTGGGCTTGGGAGGAAGGTGGGGAGGGGGCGTCGGCCCGACGTCGGGCACCGGACCCACCGGCCCACGGGGCGCGAGCCGTTTGCCGAGCGCAGATGGGCCGTGATGGACGGCGTGGCTCGTCGCCGTGGCTGGCGGCGAGACAGCTTGTGGGAACGGCAGATCGCTCCCCGCCGGCGCGGGCGGCGGCTGCGTCTGATGGACGAGCGCCGGGGTGTCGTGCCGCGGCAAGACGCCGGGCGTGTCCTCGAGATCCTGCGTGTGGGTGTCCCAGCTGTCGGCAGACCCTTGCTGGAAGGGCAGCGCCTGCTCGGGGGCGACGACGATCTCGGAGGTGATCGCGCGCTCGCGCGGCGCGGGGGGCGGCGGCGGATAGCTGCCGCTGGACGTCGGAAGCGGGCTCGTCACCTCGTCCTTCACGGGGCCGACGCCGGCGGCGCCATCGTGCGGAGCGGCGTACGCTTGCGCCATCTGGGCCCCGTGACGGCGGGAGTCGGGGGAGAGATCGCCGGCGCGCGCCCACGCAGGAGGCGCGCCGGGGCTCGCGATGGCCCCTGGCATCGTCCCCAGCCCCAGACCGCCGGGCGGCGCCATCCCCGGTCGCCCTCCGAAGGGCAGGCCCGTCGATGGTGCGGCGAGGCTGCCCTGTTGGGTGACGAGCATCGAAGCCGGGTGGGGGAGCGTCTGGCCGGGGCTCGTCGGCGACGGCCGGGCCGGCGGGCGCTCGATCTCGGCGCGGATCTGAATCGGCAGGTCGGGCCGCTCGAGCTCGCAGCTCGCCCGGTAGACCATCATCGCGATCTCGCGATCGGTGTCCACCCAGACGGTGTCGCAGCGCGCCCGCAGCTCGAGGTGCCGCCCCGTGGACGGATCGACGGCGGTGAACGACGGGCCGGCGGGGGGCAGCCGCGACGTGAAGATGGGCTCGCGCGGGTGCAGGTTCTCGAGGACGAGCGCGCTGCCCGCGGGGACGTCGTTGAGCTGTTGATCGAGCGGCGCGAAGTTGAAAAACGCGAAATTGAAGCCCTCTGGCACGGGCCCGGGACGGTGGCCCATCTCGAGCGCACCGAGCCACTGCGCGGCGGTCGGGTTCAGGACGTTGCGGCGCGACGGCGCGGCGGCCGGGATCGGACCGAGGATGGCGCTGTACGAGCCCGCCGCCGGCTCGAGGTTGGGGAGTGAGAGCCTGCCCTCGACCGGGATGGCGGCAGGGTCGAGCCCGACCGGGTTCTCTGCCGACCGCAGCGCACGCTCCGGGACGAGCAGCATGCGGGAGAACGGTCGCGGCGCGCTCGAGCCCCAACGCGGGCCCTCGCGAACCCAGAGGCGGTCGCCCGTGACGCTGATCGCCTTGGAGAAATCACCGAGGCGGATCCGCGCTAGGACGCGGTCGGCGTCGGTGCCGGGGGGCGAGTACGCGTGACCGACGACGACCACATCCACGCGCGGCTTGTACGGCGCGACGTGGTTGGCACGGGCCACGAGCGCCTGCGCCTCGTCGTACAGCGGCTCGACACCGGCGGGGTCCGTCCAGGTCGCTTCGCGGCCGTGCGACAGCCGCGCCATGGCAACCGCGATCGCGGTCAGGGCGAAGCGACCGCCCTGCGGCTCCCACACGAACGACGAGACGATGAACGGCGAGGCCCTCGGCTCCAAGGAAGGTGGAGCATACACGGATCGCCCGGCTTCGTAGCCGCGGGTGTATCGTCCTCGCGCGATGTCGAAGCACGTGCTCCTCTGCGACGACGAGGCTCGCATCCGCGAGGTCGCGAGCTACGCTCTGGCCCGCGAGGGCTACAAGATCACCGAGGCGAGAGACGGCGCCGACGCGGTCGCGCGGGTCGAGCGGGGCGGCGTCGACGCGCTGGTGCTGGACGTGATGATGCCCGAGCTCGACGGTCTGGAGGCGTGTCGCCGCATCCGCTCGATCAGCGGTCCCGCCGCCCGCACGCCGATCCTCTTTTTGTCGGCCAGAGCCGAGGAGATCGATCGAATCGTGGGCCTCGAGCTGGGCGGCGACGACTACCTGGTGAAGCCGTTCTCGCCGCGCGAGCTCGTCGCGCGGGTGCGGGCGCTGATCAGGCGGGCCGAGCCGCCGCCCGCGCCCGCGCCCAAGCCCGAGAGCGTTCGTCACGGCTCGATCGAGATCGATCACGAGCGCCACGAGGTTCGCTGCGGCGATCAGAGCGTCCCGCTGACGCCGACCGAGCTCGGCGTCCTGAGCTCGCTGCTCGAGCGCCCGGGCGTCGTGCTGTCGCGCGGGCAGCTGATGCAGCGGGCCTACCGCTACGACAACCTCATCACCGAGCGAACGATCGATACGCACGTCCGCCGCATCCGCGCAAAGTTCCGCCCATTCGGGGTCGATCCGATCGCGACCGTGCACGGAGTCGGCTACAAGGCAAGCTGACGGTGCCGTCATGAAAATCGCTCGACGCCTGCTGCGGCCGATCGTGGCGCTGTTCGGTCGGGTGGGCGTCCGGCTCTTGGTCGTGAACCTCGTGGTGCTGCTCGTGCCGGTGGTCGGCCTCGAGTTCGCGCGCATCTACGAGACGCAGCTCCTCGCGTCGCTCGAGCGCGACATGAAGAACCAGGCCGCGGTGGTGCGAGAGCACGTCGAGGTCGCGCTCGAGGAGGGGGCCACGATCGACGCGCTGGCCACCGTCGAGGAGCGCGCGCTCGTCGGCTCGGCGCGCACGACGCGAACGCGCATCCGGCTCCTCGACGGAGCAGGCCGGACGATCGGCGACTCGCACAGGGGCGGGCCCCCCGAGGGAGCCTCCGCCGCCGACGGTGCTCCTCCCCGACGTCGGCTCCGGCGTGCGCGACAGCGAGGGCCCGCGGTGGCCCGACGTGCCCGACCGCAGCGAGGTTCGGGGCGCTCTCGCGGGCACGCCGACGACCATCACCCGCGTGCGCGGGCGCGCCCCCGCCGTGCTCCTGTTCCTGGCCGAGCCCGTCCGGCATGCGGGCGGCGTGGCGGGGGTCGTCTACATCACCC
>CALKVR010001063.1 GCA_938004815.1 uncultured Polyangiaceae bacterium
CGCTGGCGTGGACGCTCGCGGCGGGCAGCCGCGTCGTCGTGCGCGAGCCGGCAGCTTCGACCGTCCACGTCGTCGAGCTCGAGTCGGGGTCCGTCCGCGTCGAGGCCTCGGGGCCTCGGCGCTTCGTCGTTCGAGCGGGCGACACCGAGGTCGCGAGCGTCGCGACGGGCGCCCTGTTCTCGGTCACCCGGTCGTCTCGCGGCCTCGTGGTGCACGTCGAGGCCGGGACGGTGGTCGTCGGCGAGCGCGGTGTCGTCGCGAGCGGCGTCGCCGAGCGTACGCTCGGCGCGCCCACTCGCGCGTCAGTCTCGCTCGACGGTGCTCGGCAGATCGAGGTCATCCCCCCCGAGGTCGCCAGCTTGACGCAGCCGCCCGCGCCGCGCCCGGTAGAGGCGGACGTCGTGGTCCCGCCGTCGACCGACCCGGCCTCCACCACCCCCGACGCGCCCCAGCCATCCCGTCTCGGCCCGTCCGCTCCCGCGTCGCCTGTCGGCCCCTCCGATGGCCCCGCATCGGCGGTCGATGCCCCCGCGCCTCCCGCTAGCGCGCCTGCCGCCGAGGGCCCCATCTCGGAGAGCTCGATCCGCGCTTCGCTGCAGCGTTGCTTCGCCGAGGTGCAGTCCAAGAAGTCTCCGAACGAGGGCGTGTCCGTCTCGGTCAGCTCCACGTTGCGCGTCACGATTCGTGGCGATGGCTCGGTGCAGGGCCTCGCGTTCAACCCGCCGCTCCAGGCCGATCTGCAGAGCTGCGCCGTCTTCTTGTTTCGCGAGAACCTGGGGCCTGGCGCGCGCACGCTCTCGCTCCCCGTGGCGCACGTGGCCTCGGGCGCCAAGACCCCCTGAACGAGCGCGTTCCGGCGCGCCAGCCCTTCAGGAGGACGCCGATCGTGCCGCACCTCTCGGTGTGCGAGAGAAGCGAAAGTACCCCCGGAAGCAAGTTCATCCCCCGGTCGAGATCGTCCTCGGGTCGGGGGTCCTCGCGCACGCGCATTGCGTGGATCTCAGCCTGGGCGGGGCGTTCCTCGAGACCGACGCGGTGGCCGCGTTCGGCACCGCCGTCACGCTCTCGTTCGCTCTCCCAGGCGTCGGCGGGCGAGCGATGATCCCGGCGACGGTCCGCTGGACGAAGCCCGGTGGCATGGGGGTGCAGTTCGGCGCCATGGGCGCGCGCGAGACCCACGGCATCGTGACGTTGCTCGCGCGGTCGGATGCTCGGGTAGCATGACCGGGTGCGGCCGGCTCCCACGGCGCGTCCCACCCGCCCGAGAAGTGTCGCGAGCCTGTTCGAGGGCTGGCAGGTAGGCGCGATCACCGTCGTGATCGCCGTGATCGCCGTCGCGGTCATGGTGCCGCGCACCGTCGCACCCGAAGAGTTCCCCATCCCGGCGCTCGAGCCGCGCGCCGTCGCGGCCGCCCGCGCGCGCGCGCGCGCCGAAGGCGCCCGCCTCTCGCTCGTCGAGCCATCGGACAACGTCCGCTTGCTCGCGGCGCGCCTCCGCGCGCACGGCTTGGCCGAGCATCGCGGCGATCGGCGCGAGACCCAGCGCGCCGCCGAGCAGGTGCTGCAGGTCGCCGCCGTCGTCGCGCAGACCGAGCCCGCGGCTCTCGCGGATCTGCGCGCGCACCTGACCGAGCGGTTCGTCGCGTCGTTCCTGGTGTTCGCTCGCACCGGCGTAGAGACCGAGGACCTCGCGGTCGTCGGTGGGGACGCCGTCCGAACCTTTCGCTCCAACGGGTGGGTGCGACCCGACGAGCCCGAGATCGATCTCGTGCTCCGCGCCCTGTACAAGCGGCGCTTCGCCGGCTTGGTCGTGCCCGACGCGAGCCTCGCGCTCGACCCGACCGAGGAGCGGGCCCGCGTGCGCTTCTTCATGTTGCATCCGCCCCCGCCTCCGGTCGACGACCCCCAACGACTGTTCTTTTGGCAGTTCATCCTCTCGCAGACGAGCGAGGCTGCCGCGCTCGATCCGACGTATCCGGTCCACTACGCCCGCGGGATCGCGCTCTTTCACATGGGGCGCTACGAAGCGTCTGCGGTGGCGTTCGACGTCTTCCTCTCGGAAGCCGCCGATGGGCCGTACCGCCTCCGCGCCGTCAACCACCTGAAAGCTGCGATCGAGGAGAGCGGCGGCGCGCTCTGAGACGCCTGCCGCGCGCCCGCAGGTGGCGCGGGCGCGCCGCCGAATTGCATGTACACTCCGCCAGTGATGAGACGGTCCCGTCGCTGGCTGCTCGCCGGCGTCCTTTCGATCGCAGCACCCCTCGGCGGCTGCGTGTCGAGCGCGGGGCCAGCCAAGACGGGGGCGGCCGACAACGCGCCCGATCCCGCGCGCGTCGATGACGCCGCGTTTGCGCGCACGCTCCACGAGGTCATCGCCGACGGCTCACGGAGCGAGGCGCGGCGCGCCAAGCTCCTGGGCGTGGTTCGGGCGCAGCTGCTCCACGCGCGCGAGCGCTTCGAGCGGGGTGCCGATGATCGCGCGCTGAAGAGCGTCCTCGGCGCGATGTACCTCATGCGCCGCGGTGAGGAGAGCGTGAAGGTGTTCGATGCCGAGACCGCCGGCGCCCTCGACGGCGCGATCAGGCGCCTCGCCGCGCGAGGCGACGAGGGGCGATCACGCGTCCTCTACGGGTGGCGGTCACGAACCGCCAACAAGGCCGAGCTCGTCGAGATCCAGAAACACCTCGCCGCCATCGACAAGTGGTCGGCGACCCGCACCGGCCGTCCGATCGAAAAGGCGGGCGACCTCCAGCGCGAAACCGCGGGGCGAGCGATGCTCGATCCGACGGGCATCGACGACGCCATCCGCGCGGCGAGCGACTGGATCGACCTGGGCATCCAACACAACGTCGCGTTCCGGCAGACCGGCAAGCGGCCCGGCCCCGAAGAAGCGGCCGAGGTGGCGCGCGCCCTGGGCACCGGGGGGGCGACGGTCGTGGCCCTCATGATCCGATACGGCGATCCGGCGTCGGCGATCGAGCAGATCGACGCTTCGTCGGCGCGCCGCGTGATCGACCCCGACCTCTACGCGCAGCTCCAGCAGGTCCAGTCGCGCGATGACGCCGAGAGCTGGCGAGACCTCTTCGCCGCCCTCGACGAGCAGACCGCGAACCGTGTCGGCGGTGACCTCGGGATCGATCCCGAGATCCTCGAGTCGGCGTACCTCGCCATCGCGATCGAGGCCTACCGTCGCGAGCCGACGCACGTCGCCACCGCGGTCGAGCTCACGCGCTCGCTCTCCGCGTTGGGCATGAGCGAGGCGGCGCCGCTCCTCCTCGCGCCCGCCCTCGCCGATGAGCCGTCGGCCGTCGAGGTCGCGGCGATCCTGCGCGCGCTCGGCGGCGCGCTCGAAGCCGATGCTCGCGCCAACGACATCGCGGCGGCGCGGCGGACGGTGGCCGCGTCGGGCGAGCTCCTCCGCACGGCTCAGGCCGCGCTCCGGGGCGCCAAGATCACGCCGACCGTCGCCGACGTTCGCCTCCGCATGTCGGGGGTCCTCATCCGCGGCGGCGTCCTCGACGGCGCGCGTCCGCTCTTGCTCGAAGCGCTGGCCGAGCAGCCTTCGGCCGAGGGGTACGTGCTCCTGGCCCAGGTCGAGCGCCAATCCGGCCGGCCCAAAGACGCGCTCGTGGCCGCCGGGAAGGCCGTCGCGTCCGCCGGGGCCGAGCCGCTCGAGGTCGCGGATGCGCGCCTCGTCGAGTTCGAGATCCACCGCGACGCGGGGCGCAACGCGGAGGCGCAGGCAGCGCTCACCAGGGCGCTCGAAGCGGTCACGCCCGTCGTCGAGGCGCGGGGCGGGGGGCCGGTTCGGGTCCGCGCGCTTCGCACCCTCGGGCGCGTGCTCCAGGCCTTCGGCGACGCGGCCGGCGCCAAGCGGGCGTTCGCCCGGGCGCTCGACGAGATGGGCGGCGATCGCTCGGTCGTCGGCACGACGATGCTTCAGGCCGCCTCCAGCGCGCTGGTCCGCGGCGACATCGCAGCGGCGCGCGCCGCCCTCCAAAAGGGCGTCGACGCCGGCGCCCCTGTCGAAGACCTGGTCTACGGCGCGCTCTGGTTGATGCTGGTCGAGAAGCAGCTCCGCGCCACGCCGGACGGCACCGCCGACGAGATCCTCGAGAGCGCTCTGGCGTCACCGGCTTGGGTGGGCAAGCTGGCGGCCTGGGCCAAGGGGCGCCTGAGCGACGACGCGTTGATGAAGCAGGCCTTCAGCGAGTCGACGCGGGTCGAGGCGAGCTTCTACGTCGCGATGGCGCGGCGCGCCAGTGGCGGGGTGACCGACGAGTCACTCCGCAAGGTCGCCGAGAGCCCCGTGCTCGATCTGATGGAGGTGCAGATCGCGCGCGACATCCTGGCTCCGCGGACCAGCTACGCCCTCCCCAAGGGCACCAAGGTTCCCTGACGGACCGGGGCGAAATCGCGCTGCGCGGGCTGGCGCGGCCGCGCAGCAAGAATCAGGCTTTCCGAGCACGCGCCGGAAGCGCCGACCCCCCCCTCCCCGTGCTCCGGCGCGTGCCCTACTTCGATCCGGTGGGGGAGTGAAGCAAAAGGCGCAGCTCGGCGCGCCGCTACTTCTTTTTCAGGAGCTTGGTGCTCAGCGCCTCACCGAGCTCGCGCGCCATCAACCGTTCGACGATGCTCTCGGTCGCGCGCCGCTCCTCGGTCCCGGTGTAGACGAACTCGATGCCCATCCCCGGTTGCTTTTGCGGCGACGATTCGTCGGGGCTGACGATCCACTTCACCGTTCCGCGGAGCCGCAGCGGCTCGTCGAGCAGCGGAACGCGCAGCGCGAAGACGAACTCGGTGCCGACGTCCAGGGGGCGCGACGTGCGGATGAACGTCCCGCCCTTCGAGATGTTGCGCGTGTAGTCCGAGAAGAACGTGTTGACGCGCTTGTACTCGACGTTGAGCTCGATCGGCGCTCGCTCGCCCCTTCTTCGTTCCGACACCGGCCGAGCCTACCACCCCGGCGCTGGACGCGCCTAGAACGTGACCCCGAGCCCGACGCCCGCGTCGCCTGGCCCTGGCGCCACCCACACGCCGGTCGTCGGCGCGTCGGGCTGGCTGGTGACGCCGAGCACGACCAGCACGACGCCTGTCGCGAGCGCCGCGCCGCCGACCGCGAAGCCGACCGTCGAGATGATGCCCTTCGTCTTGGCGCCGTCGACCGTCTCGCGGCCCGAGGGCGTGCACGCCTTGTTCGGACACAGCGAGGGATCGTCCTCGGCGTCGTTCAGGTCGTTCATCGTCAGGACGCCGAACGCCGCGCCGACCGCGACGCCCACGACGCCGACCCCGCCGACCACGATCCCGCCGATCACGAGCGGGCTCATGCCCGCGTCCTCATCACCGCCGTCACGCGGTTGCGCGTCGGGCACCGGCGGCGGGCCATCACCGCCGCCCGCGCCTTCGCCGCTCGGTGGCGCTGTCGGCCCACCCGAGCCGACTTCGAGCTTCACAGGCAGCTGCTTGGACTCGCGCTCTTTGATCTCGACGATCTCTTCGAAGTCGCGGTACCCGTTCGCCGTCACGCGCACCTTGCGACGGCCCGGGTTCACCTTCTCGGCTTGTGCGGCGTCGGGGAGCACGACCCCGTCGATCTCCACCGTCGGCTTCACGCCCGCCGGCTCGACCGCCACCTGGGTGCTGGGGATTCGCGCCGCGAGATCGGCCGCGACCTTCTCGGCCTCTCTTCGGGCCTCGACGTTGGCGGGCTTCTCGGCTTCGGCCGGCTTGGGGATCCTGAGGACGGCGAGGGCCGCGTCGCGCGCTTGGACGAGCTGGCCAAGCGCGACCCGCGCCCGCACCACCGCCATCCCCGTCGCGGGCAGGTCGAGGAGCGCGTGCGCGGCCTCGTACGACTTGAGCGCGCCCTCCGCGTTGCCCGCGTCCATCGCCTTGTCGCCGTCCTGCAGGAGCGCGCGCGCCGTTTCGCGATCCGCGGCAGAGGGCTCGCCAGCCCTGGCGATCGGGCTGATGCTCAAGGCGCTCAGCAGGCAACACACGAAGAGCCAGTTCGGTCGCATGGGAGCCTCTCAGCCGGTGTCGATGCAAGCGAGGTCGCATTCGTTGCTGTCACCGCCGACCGAGCAGTAGTTGTCGTCGGAGGTCTTCAGCGCGCACTCGCAACAGGTCGCGTTGCCCGAGCACTCGCCCGTCCCGCCTGCCGTCTCGCACTTCGCCGCGCAGTAGATCTGCGTGATGTCGGCGGTGGAGACGCACTTGCCCATGTTCGGGCAAAGGCAGCCGCTGGCGCACTTGAGCGCCTTGCACGCCTCGGGCAGGTCGCCGTCGCACGTGTAGAGGGCGCACTCGGGGGGGCCGCTGGACGTGGACGAAGCCGTCGTTTGCGTCCCGGTCGTGGAGCTGTCCGTCGTCGACGCGGTCGTGTCGACGCTGCTCGAGTTGGAGCCCGTGGTGGTCGAGCTCGCCGCGCCGCCGCTGCCGTACTCGACGTCGTCGACGCCGGACACGAGCTGGCAGCCGCCCGCAAGGCCGACGACCACGGCCCACGCGCCGATGGCTCGGCTCAAAACGCCCCCTCGATGACGAAACCGTCAGCGTTAACGCGGCCGCGGACGAGGCCGCCCGTCTCGGCGCTCGCGCCGGACTCACCGGTGAACGTGAGCGCGACGCCTACGACGCCGAGGATGGCGCCCGCGCCGGCGACCGCGAAGCCGATGTTGGAGACCCAGGCTGTCGTGCGGGCCTCGTCGAGGTCGGCTTCGATCGCCTCCTGGTCGGCCCGGGGACACTGCTCGGCGCAGCCGTACGCGTCCCTCGTGCTCGACACGCTCGAGAGCGACAGCGCGCCGCCGACGATGCCGGCGACGAGGCCCGCGCCGGCGATCGAGAAGCCGATCGGGACCAAGAGGTGGACCTCGCTGCCATCGCTGTCTCGGGGCGGCTCGGTCGCGGCCGGCGCGCGGGGCCCCGCGGGACCGGTCGGAGGACCGCCCGCCGGAGCGGACGGCGGCGCGGCCGCGCCTTCGCTCGGACCGGCCTCGAGCGTCACGGGGACCTTGCGGGCTTCGCCCTCCTGCAGCTCGACGGTGGCCTCGAACGTCTTGAAGCCGGGCGCCGCCACCCTGACCGTCCGCTTGCCGGGGTTGACCTTGCGCGGGGCAGTCGCGGCCGCGGCCGGCACGGTTGCTTCGTCGATCGTCACGTCCAGAGCGACGTCGGGGGGAGCCGTGATCTCGAGCTCGATGCTGGGAATGCGCGAAGCGAGATCGGCGGCGGTCTTCTCGGCTGCCTTGCGCGCCTCGGTGTTGGCCGGCTTCTCGCCGGCCTCTTTCGGCATCCGGGCGATGGCGATCGCCAGATCGCGCGCTTCGACGAGCTGGCCGAGCGCGATGCGCGCCTTGACCACCGCCATGCCCGTCGCGGGGAGCGCGAGGGTCGCGTGGGCTGCCTCGTAGGCCTTCAGCGCGGTCGCGTGGTCGCCGCCGGTGAAGGCGGCGTCGCCTCGCTGGAGCTCGGCCCGCGCCTTCTCGCGCTCGGCCGTCGATGGGTCGCCTGCGGCGACGCCGGTGGCGGAAAGAAACAAAGCCGTCATGATGACGAACGGCGCGCGCCTCATAGGCCGTACTTCTCGTCCGTCCCCGGCTGCTTGGGCTTGCCGGTACCGGTGACGGCTGGCGGCGGCCTCTTTGCTCCGGTAGCGGCGGGGGGG
>CALKVR010001064.1 GCA_938004815.1 uncultured Polyangiaceae bacterium
GGCCCACCCAGGAGCGGTCGGTGTTCATCCAGCCGCGCGCGGTCGCCTACCGGGCGAGCAAGCGCACCCTGCTCGTCGCGAGCGAGGGCGACGACGCGCTCGTCGAGCTCGACGCGTTGTCGATCGATCCCTCGACCGGCGCGCTCCGCGTCTACGCCGTGGGTGCGAACGACGACGAAAAGGCCGAGACGAAGTGCGGGGCGCCGACGGGGGTCGCGCTGTCGGCCGACGAGAAGACAGCGTGGGTGTTCTGTCGATCGAACCACGCCCTCGCGACCGTCACCCTCGATCCGCTCGACCAGGTCGGGGGCGACGCGCCGTCGGTCCCCATCACCACCATCTCGCTCGCGGCCGACCCTCTCCCCGCCCAGGCCGCGCTCGGACGCCGCCTCTGGTTCAACGGCCGGGACCCGCGGATGAGCGGCGGCTTCGGCTGCGCCGGCTGTCACCCCGAGGGCCGCGACGACGGGCACGTCTGGCACCAAGAAGAGGTGGCCGACGACAAGGAGCCGCATGGGTTCCGCGAGCTGATGATGCACTCGGTCGAGGTTCAGAACACGTACGAGACGTTCATCGGCGCGCCTCGGCAGACGCCGATGCTCGCGGGGCGCGTCTCGGCGCAGGGGCCCTACGGCTGGCGGGGCAACAGCCCCACGCTCAAGCACCGCGCCCTCATCGGCTTCACGATCCATCAATGGGGCGGCTGGAGCCCGTTCGGCGGCGCCGACGAGCGGATCATACGCGCCGAAGCCCTCGCCGTGTTCGCACGCACCGGGCTGCGACCGCCGCCCGTCGACAAGAGGCCCCTCGACGAGCAAGAAGAGGCGGGCAAACGCGTCTTCTCCGACCCCAAGGTCGGGTGCGCCACTTGCCACAACCCATCGACCGAGTACACCGATCGCGTCTCGTACGACCTCGGCAAGCTCCCTACCGTCAGGGGGCGGTTCGTGCCCGAGCTCCCGGGCAGCAAGTTCAAGACACCGTCGCTGCTCTTCGTCGCCGGCACCGCCCCGTACCTGCACGACGGCGGCGTGCCCACGCTCGAGGCGCTCGTCGACCAGAACGACGACCGCATGGGCCGGACCAAACACCTCACAACCACCGAGCGCGCGGCGCTCGTCGCATTCCTCAAGCGCCTATGAGAAAGCTCGTTGCTTACGGCTCCGTCCTCTTCGTGGCGCTCCTCGCCGAGCCGGGCCTCGGCGACCCCGCGCCCTCGGCCTCTGCGCCGTCATCGGCGCCGGCGGCGGCGGCCGCCCCCAGCGCCAGCTGGGCCGACGCGGCCGAGACCGATCGCCCCGACGAGGCGGCGTGGGCGAGCGCGCCGGCGCTGCGCCTCGCGCGCGAGCACCGCATGTGCTCCGCCAAGCGGCTCCGCGAGTGGGTGCGCGTCCAGTGCCGGCGTGACCCGAGCGCCGAGGAGCCGTACCTCGGCGTCCGCGTGGTGGGCGGCTCACACGAGGACGTGCGCGTCTCCGACCCCGCCGAGGGCAAGAAGGGCCAGCGTGACATCGCGGTCGTGTTCCCCGCCCGCAAGGGCGACCGCCGGGTGATCGAGCTCGTCGGCACCAAGCCGATGATGTGGAAGTCGTGGACGGTCTACGAGAAGCTCGAGCTCGTGATCTCGGAGTCTTGGCTGCCGTCCGAGACCGGGCCCACCATCACCGTGCACTGACGGCTCACCGGCGCGCGAGGCGCGTGATGGCCGCGAGCTCGTCGGGGATCTCGCTGCCGCATTTCTTCTGCACGTGGGCCCGGGCGCGTGCGAGCGAGGCGAGCACCGTCTCGCGCGCGGGCTTGGACAGCCCATAGGCCCGCCCCATCCGCAGGATCGCCTCGTCGAGATCGTGCAGGGTGCCGAGGCGCTTCTGGAGCTTGGCCGCGCTCTTGGCGATCTTCGTCCATTCGGTGTCGCCCACGCCGTCGAACAGCTCGGCCGTGTAGCGCAGCTGCTTGGCGGCGATGCGGACCTTGTGCATCGCGAGCTTGTCGTCGTGATCGGCGGCGTGCGCCCGTTGCTTGAGCTTGTGCACGGCGCGCTCGAGGGCGTCGTGCGCCAGCGCCTCGGACGAGCGGACGTGCTTGGGCTCGGCCTCGATGCGGGCCTGGATGTCCGCGAGCACGCGCGCGAGATCGGTCTTGCTCGTGAGCGTCGTCACGACGCGCCCGCGGAGCCCGCGCTCGCGCCGCCCGCGCCCGACCTGCCACTTCGCCACGGTCTCGCGGGTCGCCGCGTCGAGCGCCAGGTCGGCGAGCGTCTCGCGCAGCACCTCTTCGTCGCGCAGCTCGCCGGTCGCGTCGGCGACCGCGCGGATCCTCTCCGCCAAGGCCTCCATTTTCTTCTTGCCCCAGGCCAGACCGAGCGGTCGGAGCGCGCTGCGCAGCCGGCGGAGCGCGACCCGAAAGTCGTGGATCGCCTCCTCGTCGACCCGCCGCGCTTCGTGCACCTCGGCGAGGTGGGCGCGCGCCTCGAGCGCAGTCGCGGTGAGGGCGCGGGCGCGATCCCGGATCAGGGCGAGCGGGTGGTCCGCCGGCGCGCCCTGGGCTGCGCCGGCGTCCGAGGGTGACTGCTCATCCATGGCGTCGACCATCGCTCAGATCCTCAGCAGCGAGACGACCACGAGGGGTCTCCATCCGACGTGCGCTTCGATGACTTTGCGGGCGGCCCAGCGGACCTCTTCTTCGACGTTCGCGTCGGGCCTCTGGCCCAGCGCCGCGCCGGCCGCGCCCCGCGCCGCCTTGGCCGCGTGCGCGAGCACGTCGCGATCCAGCGGGCTGACGACACCGTGGGCCTTGACCTCGGGCTCTCCGATGACGGCCGTGTCGCGGACGGCGAGCGACACGTAGACGATGCCCTGGCGGCCCAGCTGCGCACGCTCTCGCAGCACTTCGGCCGGGATGGGGTCCCCGCCGACGGTGGCGATGCGACCGACGGGCACCCGGCCCGACTTCTCGAGCTTCGCGTCCGACGAGAGCCGGACGACGTCGCCGTTCTCGGCGACGAGGACGTCGGCGACCCCCATGTCGCGCGCGAGCTCGGCGTGACGGATCAGGTGGTGCAGCGTGCCGTGCACGGGCAGGAACGAGCGCGGCCGAACCAGCTCGATCATCCGCTCGAGCTCGCCGCGGTGGGCGTGGCCGCTCGCGTGCACCGCCGGGTGCGTGGTGCGCGAGATCACCTCTACGCCGCGACGGAGAAGGCCGGCGTAGAGGTCGAAGACGGCGCGGTCGTTACCGGGGATGATGCGGCTCGAGAAGATCACGCGGTCGCCGGCTTCGAGCGCGAGCTTGTGGTGGGTGCCGGTGGCGAGGCGGGCGAGCGCGGCCGGGCCTTCACCCTGGGTGCCGGTCGCCAGCACCAGGACCTGGTGCCGCGGCAGCGACCGCGCCGTTTCGGGGGGGACGACGAGATCGCTGGGCCAGTCCAGGCGGCCGACCTCGCGCGCCGCGCGGACGTGGTTCTCCATGCTCCGGCCCAGGAGGCAGATGCGCCGGCCGCTGCGCTCGGCGACCCGGCCGAGGAGCAAGAGCCGCTGCACGTTGGACGCGAACATGCCGATGACCACGCGGTGCGGCGCGGTCGCGACGATCGCGTCGAGCTCGTCGGCGACCGCGGACTCGGTGCGCGCCGTCCCGGGGCTGTCGACGTTCGTCGAGTCGCTGAGGAGGAGGCGCACGCCCGCGTCGCCGAGCTCGCCGAGCCTCCGCTCGTCGGTGAGCTCGCCGTCCGCGGGGCCGCTGTCGATCTTGAAATCACCGGTGTGCACCACCGTCCCGGCCATCGAGTGGGTCACGCGGATGGGCTCGAAGCCGAAGGAGCCGACGTCGAAGCGCTGGCCGACCGTGGTCGTACGCAGGGGGAGCGCGCCGTGATCGAAGCCGTGCTCTTCGAGCCGGGCGCGGATGAGCGACATCGCGTGGGCGGGCGCGTGGACGGGGACGTCGAGGGCGTCGAGCAGGTAGGGCAGGGCGCCGATGTGATCCTCGTGACCGTGGGTGATCACCACGCCACGGACGGCATCGCGACGCTCGAGGAGCCAGTCGAAGGCGGGGGGGATGATGTCGACACCGTTGTCGGCATCCGGGAACGTGACGCCGCAATAGATGACGACGATGTCACCTTCCTG
>CALKVR010001065.1 GCA_938004815.1 uncultured Polyangiaceae bacterium
GCCCAAGGGCCCCGTGATGCCGCAGACCGAGATGGCCGCCCACAAGAAGGTCATCAAGATCGAAGAGAACGTCTCGCTGCAGAAGCTCGCGGCGATGATGAGCCTCAAGGTCACCGACGTCCTCTTCAAGCTGCTCGGCATGGGCATGCCGGGCGTCAACATCAACTCCACGATCGACGCCGACACCGCGAAGATCCTCGCTGGCGAGTTCGGCTGGACGGTCGAAGACGTCGCCATCAGCGAAGAGGCATCGATCGAGGCCGCGATGGGCTTCGACGACGCGACCGAAGCCGAGCTCGTACCCCGCCCGCCGATCGTGACCGTCATGGGTCACGTCGACCACGGCAAGACGTCGCTCCTCGACCGCATTCGCAAGGCGAGCGTCGCCGCCGGTGAGGCGGGCGGCATCACCCAGCACATCGGCGCGTACCGCGTCGAGACCGCCAAGGGCACCGTCGCCTTCCTCGACACCCCCGGCCACGAAGCGTTCACTGCCATGCGCGCCCGCGGCGCCCAGGTCACCGACCTCGTCATCCTCGTGGTCGCGGCCGACGACGGCGTGATGCCCCAGACCAAAGAGGCAATCGCCCACGCGCAGTCGGCCAAGGTGCCGATCATCGTCGCCATCAACAAGATCGACAAACCCTCGGCCGACCCCGAGAAGATCAAGCGCGACCTCTCGAGCCTCGGTCTGCAGCCCGAGGAGTGGGGCGGCGACACCCTGTTCTGCCAAGTCTCGGCGCTCACCGGTCAGGGCGTCGAGCAGCTGCTCGAGTCGGTGGCCCTCCAGGCCGAGGTCCTCGAGCTCACCGCTGCGCCCAAGCGCCGCGCGAGCGGCGTGGTCGTCGAAGCCCTCCTCGATCGCGGGCGCGGCCCGGTCGCGCGCGTCATGGTGCAAGACGGCACCCTGCGCACCGGCGACATCATCATCGCCGGCCCCGCCTGGGGTAAGGTGCGCGCGATGAGCGACGAGCTCGGCCGCCCGATCGGCGCGGCGGGCCCGTCGACCCCGGTCGAGGTCCTCGGTCTCACCGAGGTGCCGAGCGCCGGCGACCAGGTCCACGCGGTCAAAGACTCGCGCACGGCCGAAGAGATCGCCGAGACCCGCAAGAAAAAGGCGAGCAAGTCGCTCATCCCCACCGATGCGGGCATGTCGCTCGAAGCGATCAAAGAGCGGCTCAGCCGCGGCGAGCAGCTCGAGCTCAAGCTCATCATCAAGGGCGATGTGCAGGGCTCGGTCGAGGCCGTGGTCAGCGCCCTCATCAAGCTCTCCACCGTCAAGGTGAAGGTCACGGTCGTCCACGCCGGCGTCGGCGCGATCACCGAGGGCGACGTGAACCTGGCGATCGCCTCGAAGGCGATCATCGTCGGCTTCAACGTCCGCCCCGCGGGCAAGGCCAACGCGCTCGCCGAGGGCGGCGGCATCGAGATCCGCCTCTACAACATCATCTACAACGCCGTCGACGACATCAAGGCGGCGATGGAGGGCTTGCTCCCCACGACCAAGCTCGAGAAGGCGCTCGGCGCGGCCGAGGTCCGCCAGGTCTTCAAGATCACCAAGGTGGGGGCCGTCGCCGGCTGCTACGTGACGAGCGGCCTCGTCCGCCGCAGCGCCGATGCTCGCCTCGTACGCGACGGCATCGTCGTCTACACCGGAAAGATCTCCACGCTCCGTCGCGTCAAAGAGGACGTGAAAGAGGTCGCCGAGGGCACCGAGTGCGGCATCACGCTCGAGAGCTACCAAGACATCAAGGAGCGCGACATCATCGAGGCCTTCGAGATCGAGGAAGTGAAGCAGAAGCTCTCCTGATCGTTGGATGTTCGTCGGTGTTCTTCGTCTCGGGTTCTCGATCGTCGGCGCGCAGTCTCTGAAAGACCGGCGCCGGGTGGTGCGGTCGTTCAAGGAGCGGGTCCAGAACCGGTTTCGAGTCAGCGTCGCCGAGGTCGGTGAGCTCGAGCACCCCAAGCGCGCCTGGCTCGCGGTAGCGGTCGTGGCCAACGAGTCGGCGCACTGTCACACCATCCTCGAGGACGTCGCCGCCGTGGCCGCCAATCTACCCGACGCGCTCTTGACCGAGCGCGCGACCGAGGTCATCGCTTTTGGGTTCGGTGGCGCCGGCGTACAGGGCGGCATCGAACAGGCGGCGCGCTCGCTGCGAGAGGGAGACGACGATGAGCCGTGAGGTAAAGAGGTCCGCGCGGGTTGGCGAGCGCATCCGAGAAGAGCTCTCGATGATGATCCGCGGGCTCGGTGACCCACGTGTCAGTGGCACGCTCGTCACCCGCGTCGAGCTCACCGATGATCTCTCGTTCGCGCGTATCTACGTGCGCCGCGACGTCGGCGCCGACGACGAGCGCGAGCGCCGCACCCTGGTCAAGGGCCTCGACTCGGCCGCCGGCAAGCTGCGTGGCAGCCTCACGCGCGCGCTCGGCCTGCGCGTCGCCCCCGGGCTACGCTTTCACTACGACGAGGGGATCGACCACGCGACGCGGGTCGAAGAGTTGCTCCGAGAGATCGCCGAGGAGCCCAAGGGCGAGGGCTGAGCGAGCTCGGTCGCGCGGTCAGCAGATGATGCCGACCTGGGTGAACTTCGCGGAGAAGAAATGGTTGCGCACCCCGCGCAGCGACGCATCGAAGCTCGGCAGCGTGCCCTCCTCGGGTAGGTTCTTGCCGCAGTCGATGGCGATCGCGAACCGGTGGAGGAGCTGACCGCTCTCGAACGTCGCGGGGTCCTCACCACATCGCGGGCAGGTCGTCCGGTAGAAGCTCGGTGCCAGGATGTGCTTGCGCGGGAGCGCGAGGGCGGTGCCGCACACGCAGCGTCCCGAGAACACGGGCCAGTCCTCGACGTTGGAGACGACGTCCAGGTAGTGGCGCGACCAGTGGATCTCGAGCTCGTAGGAGAGCCCCTTGCGAAGGTACGGGAGCGGCTCGATCGGGAAGCGCCAACCGTGCTCGAGGACGTCGACCATCGGCCACGAGAGCTTCAGGTGCGGCTTCTGTGAGCGCAGCCACTCGGCCGTCGGCGCGAACGGCGCGGGCTCCCATTTCGGCCCCGGCAAATGGACCATCGCTCCCGTACGACTCGCGGCCTTGGGCAACCGCGAGGGTGGCACCTTTTTCTCGCGGAGCGTCTTGGGCGACGCGATCCAGCCTTCATCGGCTAAAGCGCGCGCGAACCGGGCGATGCGCTCGGCCGAAGGTCGGTAGCGCCCGCGAACGAACGTCATGTGCTTGTACTCGACGCCCATGCGGGGATGGGAGCGAACGCGGCGGCCTCGGTCAAGAGCCGGCGGCGCGGGCTGCTAGCATGCGCCGCGGCCTTCGTCCGTTCGCGCCTTCCGCTGATCGCCATCCTGGCCGCGTGCACCCCGCGCGAAGGGCCGCCTTCGAGCGCGACGACGATCGCGAGCGCAAGCACGAGCGCAACCGACTCCACCACCTCGCCATCGGCTTCGGCAAGACCGCGGACGCGCCGGCTTGCGCATTCGGAGAGATGCGCCTCGTGAGACAAATGCGATAACGCCGACCGGCTCTGAAGCCGATCGGCGTTTCGTTGCGAACGTCAGCTCACTTTTTCTTGGTGATGATGAACTGCACGCGGCGGTTCTTGGAGCGGTTCGCCTCGGTGACGTTGGGCGCGATCGGGCGGTCCTGACCGAACCCCTTGGCCGTCAGGCGACCAGGCGCGACACCCGCCTTGGTGAGCCAGTCGCGGACCGACGCGGCGCGGGAGTCCGAGAGCTTCTGGTTGTGCTCGCGGCCGCCGGTGTTGTCGGTGTGGCCCTGGATCTCGACCTGCTCGATGTTCGGGTTCTTCTGGAGGACCTCGGCGATCTCTTCGAGCAGGGCGCTCGACTGCCCGAGGATCTTCGCCGAGTCGGTCTCGAAGAGGATCTTCTCGCCGAGCCTGAGCTCGTTGCCCTGGATCGTCACGCGGGCGGTCTTGGGCCGCTTGTTCATCGTCAGCGAGGCCCGAGCGTCCTCGTTGGGGCGGACCTCGGTGCTCGAGACGTTGTTCATGTAGCCGGCGGCCTCGGTTCGGAGCGAGACCTCGCCCGGTTGGAGGCCCTCGATGCGGAACGCGCCCGAGCCGTCGGAGGTGACCTTCTGCGGGTTGCCGGA
>CALKVR010001066.1 GCA_938004815.1 uncultured Polyangiaceae bacterium
GGGCTTCCGGCGCGCGCTGGGCGCCGGCATCCTCGTCATCGCGCTCTTCTTCTTTTTGAGGCATTCGATCGCAGTCGGCTGGCTGACGCTGCCGATGCGCGTCGGCCTCGGCGCGCTCGTCGGCGCGGCCTGCGTGGGCGCGGCGCAGATCCGGCTACGCGCGACCCACCGCGTGCTGTCGAACTGGCTCACCGGCGCGGGGATCGCCGGTCTCTACGCGAGCATCTGGGCGGCCCACGGCGTCGCAGAGATGATCGGCCCCGTCTTCGCCTTTGCCCTCGTGATCGCGACCACGGCAGGGTGTGTGGCGCTCGCGCTCCGCGATGCCTCGTTGCCGATCGCTTGGCTCGGCGCGGCGGGTGGCTTCGCCGCGCCGCTCGTGCTCGACGTCGATGCCAGCCAACCCTACGCGGTGATCGGCTACGTCCTCGTGCTCGATGTCGCGATGGTGGTGCTGGCCGCGAAGCGGCGTTGGTGGTCGCTGTCGGCCCTCGCGATGCTGCTCACGGCGGCGTACGACGCGGTCTGGGTGGCGACGCACGCGCAGGGCGGCGTGCTCGGCCTGCAGATGGGCGTGCTCACGATCTTCGCCGGCGTGTTCGGCGGTGTCCCGGCGATCGCCCTCGGCGATGCCCGGGCCCCCGACGAGCCTCCGGCCCCGCTCGCCCGGCTCACGCGCTACGGCGCGGTGCTCGTCCCGTTCGCGTTCGCGGCGTGGCTGACGCTCGACCCGGCCGTGGTCGAGAGCCCGGCGCCGATCGGTGTGCTGCTCGTGCTCGTCACCCTGATGGCGACGGGCATCGCCTTCAAACAGCGCGAGGCCACGCTGCCCTTCTTGGCGGCGATCGGTGCCCCCGGCGTCTTGATCGCGTGGATGACCCAAGCCGACGTGGCCGAGCACGCCGCCAGCCTCGGGATGCTGCTCGTCGTGCTCGCCCTCCCGCAGCTCGCGCTCGTCGCCTTCGAGCGCTCGAAGCAGAAGCGGCTCGAGGCGAACGAGGTCCTCGACGTCGCGACCGTCGGGACGGTGCTGTTCTTCGTGGTGTCGATCGGGATGGTCGCGGCCGCGGCGGTGCTCCACACCGGCCCCTGGGCGGTGTACCTGACGACCGCCGGCATCCTCGGCGCCGGCACGATCGCGCTCGGCCGGTTCGGCAACGCGCCGATCGTTGCCTCGTTGGCGTCGATCGGCGGTACGGCCACGGCGCTGACGCTCGCCGTCACCCACGTGCAAATCGCAGGCGGTGCCGTCGCCTTCTTCGGGATGTTCGGCTCGCTCGCGCTCTTGGGCGCGATGCACCTCTTGGCCCGTCACGAGAAGACCAGATCCGAGGAGCGCAAAGAGCTGCTCGCGGGGGTGAGGCGCGCCGCGGTGCTCGCCCTGCTCGCGATCGGCCTGCTCGTCCCGTCGCTGGGCGTCGGGCTCTTCGTCTGCTTTGCCACCGCGCTCGCTCTCCTCGCGCTCTCGGCGCGTGAGGGCGAAGACGCGACCTACCTGCTCGTCGTGGCCGTCCTCGCCCTCGCGATGGGCGTCCTCGTGTGGCGCGCTCCCGACGACGTTTTGCAGACCGCCGGCGTGCTCGCGACCGCGGTCGCCGTCCTCTTCGTCGGGGCGCCGCTGGCGCGGCCGCTCGGCCTCGCCGATTCGATCTGGTCACCGCGCGGCCAGGTGCTCGGCCTCGTCGCGTTCGCGCTCGCGATCGCTCCTCGCTTCTCCACCGGGAGCCTCTACGGCGCGGGCGGTCTCGCCGCCGCCATCGCGGTCGCCGCGCTCGGGCTCTACCTGGCGATGCGTCGTCTGACCGCCTCCGATGCGGTGCGCCATGAGTCGGGGAGATGGCTCGGCAGCGCCTCGATCGCCCTCACCACGCTGGCGATGGGCCTCGTCCTCGACGCCGAGCACCTGACGTGGGGCTGGGCCGTGTTCGGCGCGGGGCTCGTGTACCTCGGCACGCAAAAGCGGAGCGACGCGCTGGCGGTCGTCGGCGTCGGTCACATCGTGGTCGCGGGCGCGCGCCTGTTCGCGAACCCCGCCGTCCTCGGCTACCACCCGCGCGGCGCGATCCCCGTCGTGAACTGGGTCACACCCACGTTCCTCGTGCCGGCCGCGTTCGCTGCCGGGGCGTGGTATCTCCTGGGGACGATGCGTGACAGCACGGGCGACAAGAACGCGCTCCGCATCGTGCCCGCGACCGTCGCGCTCCTCACCGTCTTCGCGTGGCTCAACGTCGCGGTGCTCGACGTCTTCTCGAGCGGGACCACCATCTCGCTGGCCACCGACTCGGGGCAAGCGCGAGACCTGTCGATCAGCCTGGTGTGGGCCGTCTTCGGGACGGGGCTCCTCGTGCTGGGGATGGGGCGCGCGAACACGGCGCTCCGCTGGACCAGCCTGCTCCTCATCCTCGGCACGGCGGGCAAGGTGTTCCTCTTCGATCTGTCGCAGCTCGAGGATCTCTACCGGGTCGCGTCGCTCGCGGGCCTCGCCATCTCGCTCCTCGGGATCTCGCTCCTCTACCAGCGGTTCGTCTTCAAGAGCGCCCAGCGGACGGCGTGAAGGCGCGCGGGGGGCTCGACGCGGGCCCCCCGCCGAGGCGAGCATGGCGCTCGTTCATGCGCTGCTCCGGCCTGCTCTCGACCGCGCTCTGTCTCGGCCTCGCGTGCGCGTGCGCTTCGTCGCAGTCGGATGCGCCACCCGACGACCCTGCGGACGGCATCCCGGACCCGCCCGCGAGCGCCGGCGAAGTCGCAGCTCCGCCCGCGAGCGTGAACGCGAGCGGTTCGGTCGTCGCGCCCGCTGCCTCGGCGAGCGCGGCCACGAGCCCGAGCCCGCCCGCGGGGCCCTGCCCCGACGACATGGTCGACGTGCAGGTGGCGTGCATCGATCGCTACGAGGCGCCCAACGAGAAGGGCAAGAAGCCCATCCTCATGCAGTCGTCGGCCGACGGAGAAAAGTGGTGCGCCGAGCGTGGCAAGCGCCTCTGCGACGAGGACGAGTGGGTGCGCGCCTGCCAGGGGCCCAAGGGGCAGACCTACCCCTACGGCAACAAGTTCGAGCCCGGCCGGTGCAACGACGACGGCGTCTTCCGCTCCGTCAACTGGAAGCTCCTCGGCTCGTGGCCCTCCGAGGCGGCGACGCGCGAGGTCGAGAAGCTCGATCAGTCGAACCCGAGCGGTCAGCGAGAGGGGTGCGTGTCCCCCGAGGGCGTCTTCGATCTCACCGGCAACGTGGCGGAGTGGGTGGTGCGCACGCGCAAGAACGAGACGAACTACTCGCACGTGGTGAAGGGCTGCTTCTGGGGGCGCTGTTTTCGCGTCCCCCACGAGCCCGCGTGTGACTACGTGAACTTCGCGCATCCCGCCGGCTTCCGCAGCTACGAGATGGGCATTCGCTGCTGCAAGGCGAGGAGCGCGGCACCGTGACGACCCCCGTCCTCCTCCTCGAGCTCCCACACCACGAGATGGTGCGGCTCGTCCGCTCGACCGATGCTCCCGTGTTCGTGGCGGTGAACCCGGTGGAGTTTCACGGCCCCCACCTCTCTCTACACAATGACAAGCTCGTCACCGAGGGGCTCAGTCGCGATCTGTATCTGCGCCTGGCCGAGCACCGGTCCGACTTCCCCTTTCTCGTCGCGCACGACCTCGAGATGGGGGCCGAGCCGTGCTCGGGGCCGGGGACGCGCCACGCGCCCTACCAACACCTCCGCCAGAACCTCCTCGAGACGGTGCGAGCGCTGCACGAGATAGGCGCTCGACGGATCGTGATCAACACGTTCCACGGCGGCGGGCTCCACAACCTGGCGATCGAAGAGGCCTGCCGAGCGTTCACCGCCGCCGGCGGCCGTGCGCTCGGTCCCCTCGCGATCGCCCTCCGCGCGATGGTCGAGTTCGACGCCGCGCTCCTCGACGACGCGATCGAGACCCTACCGACGGTCGAGCGCGCCGCCGTCGTCGAAGAGCTCCGCTTCGATTTTCACGCGGGCTGGCTCGAGACGTCGCTCGCGCTCCACTACGCGCCAGAGAGTGTGTCGGCGCGTCATGTGGATCTTCCGCCTGCCGTCTCGCTCCCGCGCGACCGGCTGCTCGGGGCGGCGTCGGCGTTGGCGCGGCGGCTCGGCGCAGGCGGGCTCGCCGCCGAACTCGACTTCCTCGCTACCGCCGCGACGTGGCCGCGGGTCCGCCCGTTCGTCGGCTACACGGGCCGCCCCCACCTGGCGACGGCCGAGGCAGGCAGGCGCATCGCCGCGCGGTTCGTCGACCGGTACGTCGAGGCGGCCGAGGCCGTGCTGTATGGCGAGCGCGAGCTCCCGCGCGCCCCCTTTCGTTTCCTGCCCGCGCTCACGTTCGGGGGCAGGCTCGATCCCACCTTCGTACCGCTGGGCGCCATCGTCGCGGACCCGCCGTGAGCGGTCGACGTCGCGCGGTCGTGGCGCTCCTCGCAGGCGCCGCAGCGTCGTTCGCCGCGCGACCCGCGTCCGCTCAGAACGCCGACGTCGATCGGTTCTTCGAGCAGCTCGCGGCGTTGCCCGATGTCGTGATCAGCGAGCTCTCGGAGGCGCTCCGCAAGGCGCGCGGGGTCGACGTCGAGCTCGTGCGCACGCGGTACGAGCACGTCGCGACCTCTCGCCTCGAGGAGCCGGCGAGCTACGGCATCACGCCCGCGCTCGGCACGCACACCGTCTCGACGCGCGCGTTCATCCCGTGGCCCATCGGGCGTGACACCGCAGTGGCCGCCGCCGTCTCCTATGAATCGACCACGTTCCGACACGCCGGCCGGAGCGCGTTCCCCGCCGAGCGCGTGCACGGCATGCGCGTACAGATCGCGCTCTTGCGCCAGCTCTCCGAGCGCTGGCGGCTCCTCACGGGCGTCGAGGGCGGCTTGCTCTCGGACCTGGGCGGCGACGCCGCGAGCGAGAAGCTGAGCATCCATGATTTCCAGACCGGCGGGCTCATCCTCTTCGACGTCAAGCTCGCGCCCTGGGCGTCGCTCTCGTTCGGGAGCGCCGTGTCGTCGACGGTCGGCGTCCCCGCCCCCATCCCGGTGGTCCGCGCCTCGATCGAGCACGAAGGCTTCTCCGCCGAGATGACGGTCCCCACCAACCTGCGCGTCGCTTACGAGCCGCGTCCGGGCCTCACCTTCGGCGCTCGCGCGGCGCTGACCGGCAACTCGTACCATTTGATCGCCCGCGACGAGACGCTCGCCTACCGCGGCGTCTTCGTGGGTGGCTTCATCGGCGCCGAGGTCTTGGACGGCCTCACGTTCGAGATGAGCGGCGGCATCGCCCCTTGGCGGCAGCTCCGTCTCGTCGACGATCTCGATCGCGAGATCGCGAACCTCGACCCGCTCACGGCTCCGTTCTTTCGCCTCGAGCTCGACTTTCGGCTGTGAACGACGGGCCCCGGGCGCGGGGCGAAACCGTGTACCTTCGCCGCATGTCCGTCGGGATGCGACGCGCCGCGCTGGTCGGCGCCATGGGCCTTGTCGCGTGTGGCTCGGAGACGCCGAAGCAGACGACGTCGGCGACGGCCTCTGCAACCGCCGCGGCCACGTCCTCGGGCGTCGCGCCGACTGCCGCGGCGTCGGCGCAGACCCCCCAGGGCCCGCGAACCCCCAACCAATTCTTTGGCCGCGGCAAGCCGACGTTCATCGTCGGGACGGCGGGCGACGACTTCTCCGACAAGGCGATCGCCGGGCAGGTCGAGCTCGTTCGAGGCATGCTCTTTCCGACCTCGGCGGTCGTCGCCGACACGACGATCGACGCAAAGAAGGGCCCGAGCGCGTGGCCCGAGAACCCCGTCCTTTACGGTGGGCCCCACGTGAACGCGCTCCTCGCCTCGATCGCGCCGCAGCTACCGTTCCAGATGTCGGCGGGCTCCCTCGTGTTGGGGCGTGACAAGTTGGGCGACGACCTCGTCCTCATCACGGT
>CALKVR010001067.1 GCA_938004815.1 uncultured Polyangiaceae bacterium
GGGTGGAACCCGTCGAGCGAGACCCACGCCTTGACCCGACGGAGCGCGCCCGCCATGCGACCGCGATCGACGATCAGATCGCGCTGGAGGGGGAACTTGCTCATGGGCTCGAGGGCGATGGTCTGGCCCTTGGGCGAGACGACGTCGACCCGCGCGGAGCACGCCTGCATGACGCGACCGTTCACGAGCATCGTGCAGCTGCCGCACGCTTCTTCGAGGCACGACGCCTCCCACACGGGGGGCGAGACTCGCTTTTTCTCGGTCGTCACGGGGCTGCGCCGGACGAGCTCGAGCGCGTGATGCACCGTCATGCCGGGCAGACGATCGACCTCGAACGTCTCCCACCGCCGGGTGTCGCGCTTCTCGGGCGCGTCTTGGCGCAGGACCTTGAGGACCACGCGCGCGGGCTCGGCCGCGCGCTCTTTCTTGGTCTCAGCCATCGGCGGCTCCGGGGTCGGCCGCCCGCGGCGGCGCAAACAGGCTGGTGTCGACGGCGTCGCGCACGGAGACCGTCTTGCCCGCGCAAGCGTAGTCGAGCTCACGCACGAAGGCCGGCGCACCGTCTCTCCACACCGCGAGGGTCGTGCGCAGCCACTCGGCCCTCGACTGGGGGACGGCCGGCTTGTGATGAGCGCCGCGCGACTCGGCGCGCTGGCGAGCCGACGCAACGATCACGCGCGCGAGCAGCACCATGTTCTCGAGCGCGCGAACGAAGGGCGCGCCCTGGTTCACGTACCCGGCGGTGTCGGTGGGAGCGACCCGCTGGGCGCGCGACTCGATCGTCGTGAGCGTGGTAGCGAGGGAATCGAGCGCCGCGTCGTCACGCGCCACCGTCGCGTCGCGGGTCATCGCCACGCCGAGCTCGTCGTGGATGCCGTACGCGTTCGTGTCATCGTCGTCGGCCGGTTCGCGCTTCAATATCTCGGCGTACTCGTCGTCGGCCGCCTTTTGCGCCTTGTCGAAGATCGACTGCGGCAAGTCGAGCGCGCTCCGCTCCATGGCCGCGCGGTAGGCGGCCACCGCCGCCGCCGTGAGGCCGGCGCCGAAGGCGCACGAGAGCAGGGAGCCGCCGCCGAGCCGGCTCGCGCCGTGGTACTGGTACTCGGCCTCGCCCACCGCGTAGAGACCGGGGATGGTGGTCGCGTGGTTGCGCGGCGACACGGCGGCGACGCCGCCGCGGCCGTCGGCCTCGTAATCGACCCAGAGGCCGCCCATCGAGTAGTGCACGGCCGGCCGCACCCGCACCGGGCTCACCAGCGGATCGACGCCGCCGTAGCACGCGATGGCGTCGAGCACCGAGCCCGCCCGCGAGCGGAGCCTCGCCTGGTCGCGCTGGGTGACGTCGAGGTAGACACACGCCGGCCCGCCCGCGGGGTCGGCGACGCCGCGACCCTCGACGCTGCAGACGGTGTGGATCGCGCGCGCGGCGACGTCCATCGGCGCGAGACCGCCGTCCGCGTGAGCGCGCTCGAGGAAATAGTCGCGCTCGCGCTCGGGGATCTCGCCCGGAGCGCGGGCGTCGGCCTTGTCTTTGGGCACCCACAGCCGTGCGCCCTCGCTGCGCAGGCTCTCGGAGACGACGCGCAGCTTGTCGGGGCCGCCGATGGCGGTGGGGTGGACCTGGATGAACTCGCCGTTCGCGTAGACCGCGCCCTGGCGGACGGCGCTGGCCACCGCCGCGCCGGTGCTCGTCGCGCTGTAGGCGGAGCGGCCGAAGACGCCGCCCGGTCCGCCCGTCGCTAGAATGACAGCATCGTAAGCATAGGCTTTGATCGTCATCGCCCGCAGATCCTGGGCGACGAGCCCGACGCATGTCCCGGCGTCGTCGGTCACCAAGCGGATGAGCTCCCAGTCCTCGAAGCGGCGGACGAGTCCCTCGCCCGGGACACGCGCGCCGCGCGCATCGGTGACCGGTTCGCTCTCGAGCCGCCGCAGCTGTTCGTCGAGCGCGGCGAGCATCTGCTGGCCGGTCGACGAGCCGGCGTACGCGGCGCGACGCGCGCTCGACCCGGAGAGCCGGCGGCGATCGACGAGCCCCTCCGGCGTGCGGTGGAACGGGACGCCCATCCGATCGAAGAGATCGAGGATCGCGGGCGCGGCTTCGATCATCGCCATGACCGGCGGCTGGTTGGCCAAGAAGCCCCCCGCCGCGATCGTCTCTTCGAAGAATCGTCGCGACGAGTCGCCGGCCTCGCGCGGGTCGGCGCCGGCCGAGATGCCGCCCTGCGCCAGCACGCTGTGCGAACGGCGCACGGGCGCGGCGCAAAAGAGGTCGACGGGGACCCCGCCGTCGGCGAGGCGAGCAGCCGTCATCGACCCTGCGACGCCGCCGCCGACGACGGCGACGCGGCGCACCTTGCCGCTGTCGCTGCGCGCGGTGCTAGTGGCCATGGGCCGTCACCTGCGCGTCGGGGCACGTGGGCGTGATCGAGGCGTGCGAGCCCGGCGGGACGCCGAACACCGCGACGCGTGAGCCCGTCGCGAAGTAGATGGCCGTGTTCGCGCCGAGGAAGAAGATCGCGAGGCCCGCCAGGCCGCAGACGGTCGCGGTGATCCGCTGGGCGCGCCGCGTCACCGAAATGCCCCACGAGAAGCAGAACCCGGTGAGGCCATTGGCGAGGTGAAACGCGGTGGCTGCCACACCGAGTACGTACGCGAGCGCGATGAGGGGGACGCCCTGGTGCGTCGCCGAGAGGTCGGCGCAGAGGGTGGGGTAGAACGCCGAGGGCGCGAGCCGGCCCTGAAGCCGCGGGACCCAGTACTGCGACACGTGCCAGACGACGAACGCCAGCGCCGCCACCCCCGAGACCCGCTGGGCGACGTACATCCAGTTCCGATTGAACGGATACGCGCCCACGTTGGGCCGGGCCGTGAGGGCGAGCTTCAGCCCCCAGAGGCCGTGAAAGGCGAGCGGGAGCATCACCACCGCGATCTCGAGCACCACCAGGTACGGCGTCTCGTGGCGCTCGGCGATCGCCTCGTAGCGGGCCTGGCCCCAGAGCGCCTGGGCCTGTGTCCAGAAGTGAACCACCACGAAGACGCCCAGGGGCACGACGCCCGAGAGCGAATGGAGCTTGCGCAGCATGAACCAGCGGCGATCCGCCGCCCCCGCGCTGCCGTGGTCCGTCTCCGCCACCTGGGTCCTCTAGCCCAAATCGAAGCGAATGGCTTCATTCCAGACCGCCGAGGCGGGCCGCGTCTCGGAGAAAAAGACCGTACTTACGAATTCTTGTCGCTTGACCCCGCGCGGGAGCCGACCATGCTGGACGCTCCGTGATCTCCGTCAGCGCGCCGCCGCGCTTGCTGCTCATCGAACCACCCGGACGTGTCCGTGCCACGAGCGCGGCGCACGACGGGCATGTCGGTGAGAGCGTCGAACAGGCCTTGGGGGTCGACTGGGCAACGCTGGAGGCGCTCGCGCGAACGACCCAGCGGGTCGACGCGGGGGGGGGACGGGTCAGGCTGGAGCCGCTCCTCGGTCCGCACGGCGCGATCGCGGCGGTGCTCGCCTGTGAAGAGGGGCCGCTGCCCGGTACGATCACGAGCTCGCCGCCGAGCAGCTCGCGATGGGGTCGCGATCTCGCGGCCGTCGTGGGCAAAGACACGGCGACGCGCGCGGCCGCCGATCTCGCGCTCCGCTTCGCTCGCACCAACCTGCCCGTCATGATCACGGCCGAAGAGGGCTCTGGCGCCGACGTGCTCGCGCGAGCCATGCACGCCGCGTCGAGCCAGGCGTCGGGGCCGCTCGTGCACGTGCCGCTCGGAACCATACCGAAGAGCGCGATCGAGCCGATCTTGTTCTTTGGGCACCCGCACTCGTCGGCGCACGGCATGCTCTTCGTCGAAGACGTGCAAGAGCTCGACGTCGAGCAGGGCAAGCGCCTCGCCCGCGAGATCGATCGCGGCTCGCTCGCCGATTCGCACTTCGTGTGCAGCGCGCTCCCCGACATCCGCGAGCGCGTCGCGCGGGGCGAGGTCGCGCGCGAGCTCCTCGCGCTGGTGCGCGGCACGACCGTGACCATCCCGCCGCTCCGTGAGCGCGAAGACTTTGCGCAGCTGGTCACGCGGGTGCTCGAGGACCTGGGCCGCGAGAAGGGCGGCCTGACGCCCGACGCGCTCGCGGCCTTGGAGGGGTACCAGTGGCCACGAAACCTGAGCGAGCTCTGGGCCTGCCTCGAGCACGCGGCCGTCGTCGCCGGCGCCGAGCGAGACATCGACGTCGAGCACCTGCCGCAGGGGATATTCCAGCGCCAGCCCGGCTCGAGCGCGGGGGGCCTCCGCCGCTCGGCCGAGCGGGCCGCGCTCGAAGAGGCGCTGCGCGGCTGCTCGGGCAACGTGAGCGCGGCGGCCAAGCGCCTCGGCGTCGCCCGGAGTACGCTGTACCGCCTGATGCGTCGCCACGGGATCGATCGGTGACCTCGCCGCCTGGTTCGCACCCTCGCGGGCGCGAATGGCGAACGGCTGCGCTCCTCGCGCTCGCCGTCGCGTGCGGTTGCGGAGGCCCGAAGGGGCCCATCCCCAAGCCTGACCTCGGGAGCGACGTCGCGGCTCAGCGCGACCTCGCCCACATGCGCGACACGTGGGAGCGCACCGATCACGAGGGCCGATCGGCGCTGCAAGCACCTCTCGAGAAGCACGTCGCGCGGTTCCCGCGCGACCCTTCGACGCGCGTGGCCAAGGCGATGCTCGCCTTGATCGCGCTCGAGAAGGGCGACCTCGCCCGCGCGAACGAGCTCGCCGCCCCGCTCGCGCGCGGCGCGGCTGGAGCCACCAACGACGCGGCGACGGTCGTCGTCGGCGCCGTCCTGCGCCAGCGTGGCCGCGCCGCCGACGCGCTGCGGACGCTGCAGCCGCTGTTTCGCAAGGTGATCGACCCGGTCGCGCGCAGTGTGCTCAACCGCGAGCTCGTGCTCGCCGCAGTGGAGCTGAAGCGCAACGAGGACGCGGCCATCTACCTTCAGGCATACGTCCGACAGTCGAAGCGCGAGGATCGTGGCGTGGTGCTGGCCGAGGCCGCGAAGCTCGTGAGCCAGGTACCAGCGCCGTCGCTCCTCGCGCTCCTCGGCCGTGAGCAGCAGAACGACGAGCCGGAGCCGGGCCTCTTGTCGCTCTTGGCGGAGCACTTGGCCAAGTGGGTGGTCGAGACCGAAGACGTGGGCCTCGCGAAGCGGCTGCTCGACATCGCGGGCCCCCTCCTCGGCGACCGCGCCGATGGGGTCGCGCGGATCGCGGCACGCGGCGCCGCCGTTCGTCTCGAGCGCAACACGGTCGGGCTCTTGCTGCCCCTCCGCAGCGAGGAGCTGCGCCGCAGGGGGGTCGAGGCGGCGGCCGGGCTGGCCCTCGCCCTCGAGCTGCCGGGCGGGCGAACGCGGCTCGTGACGCGCGACGATCAGGGCGAGGCCGCGACGATCGACGACGCGCTCGCGCTCTTGAACGCCGACGGGGCCGCCGTCGTCATCGCCGGCTTCGACACGAAAGAGGCCGATGTCGCGAGCGCCTACGCCGAGCGCACGGGGCTGCCCGTCATCCTCTTGAGGCCGCCGGCGCGTGCGATCAAAGCTGACGGTCCTGTCTTTATCCTTGGCGAAGCGCCGGGGGATCCGCGCGCCATCCTCGCGCGCGCGCTCGCCGAGCGCGGACACGCCAAGGTCGCGGTGCTGGTGGGGGACCGAGACGGCGCCGACAAGACGGTGGCCGAGCCCAACGTCGTCGGCGTGCAGCAGTGCGGTGCGTCGCTCGATTTCGTGAAGACCGCCGGCGCGGCCGCGCTGATCGTCGATGGGGGGCAGCGCTGCGCGGCCGACACGCTCGAGGCGCTGCCCGGCAACCTCGCGCTCGCGTTCGGGCTCGACAGCGGGCGCACCGAGGAGCGCGGCCTCTTCGCGGCCGCGGGCCTGTACCCATCGAGCTTCGCGCCACGCGACGACGGGATGCTCGCCCAGTGGTACGAGCAGGGTCGCGGTAACCCCACGTGGTGGACGGGCCTGGGCCACGACGCCGGTCTGATCGCCAAGCAAGCCGTGCTCGCGTTGCCGAACGACGGCGACGGCCCCGAGGACACCAGCTCGGCGGCGCGCCGCAAGGAGGCCGCGACGGCAGCGGTGGCCCGCGCCAAGGGCAAGCTCTGGACGACGGCCGCTACCGGCTTCGCGGGTGGGCGCACGATCGAGCGCGCGATCAGCGTCGTGGATCGAGGGGGCGCTCGCCCCGCACGGCCCAAGCCCAAGCGATGAGCACGGCTTGCAGCGGCAGCCGCGCCCACGCGGCCCACGCCGGCATCGGGCTGGCTGGGTCGAGCTGAATGCCGTTGATGGCCATGTTGATGTTGGCCGGAAACACCGCGACGAAGAGCGCGATGAGCCCGTAAGCGGCCAGGCGCTGCGTGCGGCCCCAGAGCAGCAGCAGGCCGAGGCCGACCTCGGCGGCGCCGCTGAGGTAGACGAGGACGAGCGGCGCCGGCAGCGCGCTCGGCACGATCCGCACGAACGGACCCGGGTTCGCGAAATGGCTGACGCCGACGATGACCATCGCCGCCGCGAGGAGATAGCGAAGGACGAGCCGCCAGCGCGCGGGCCCGCCGGCCGCGGGCGCGGTCACGGGACGCCGACCCCGACGCCGACGCCCATCGTCACCGCGGGGACGCGCTCACCCGTGCGCTCGCCCTCGTCCTCGAAGTAGAGGACGTAGCTGACGAGCAGGCAGGACTGCTGGGCGAACGGCGTCGCGCCGCACCCGAGCCACCCGCCCACCGAGACGTCGCCTCCGGG
>CALKVR010001068.1 GCA_938004815.1 uncultured Polyangiaceae bacterium
GGGCGAGACCGAGTGATGCCAAGGCGCGGGCGAGGAGCCGCGCGGAGCGTACTTCCTGTACGCGAGCACGCACCGCAGACCGCAACGCCGGCAGCGCGATGGGATCGTTCGAAAGACACCAGCTTCCTAATGGCCCTCGTTCGCCGCTATCCAGCGCTCGGCCTCGAGCGCTGCCATGCAACCAGTGCCGGCAGCGGTCACGGCCTGCCGGAACACCCAGTCTTGCACGTCACCCGCAGCGAAGAAGCCGGGGACGCTCGTCTGCGTCGTGCCGGGTACCGTCTTGATGTAGCCGTTGTCGTGCAGCTCGACCTGGCCCTTGAAGAGATCGGCGAGCGGCGTGTGGCCGATGGCGACGAACATGGCCGAGCACGGCACCGTGTTGATCTCGCCGTTCTTCAGGTTCTTCACCTTCACACCGGTGACCTTGTCCTCGGCGACCCCGAGAACCTCGTCGACGGCGCTGCTGTAGAGGATCTTGATCTTGGGGTTCGCGATGACGCGATCCTGCATCGCCTTCGAGGCGCGGAACTCGTCGCGGCGGTGGACGAGCGTGACCGAGCTGCACAGGCCCGTGAGGTAGTTCGCCTCTTCCATCGCGGTGTCGCCGCCGCCGACGACGACGACGTCTTCGTTGCGGAAGAACGCGCCGTCGCACACGGCGCACGCCGAGACGCCCTTGTTCTTGAGCTTGTCCTCACTCTCGAGACCCAGGTAGTTCGCGCGCGCGCCGGTGGCGGCGATGATCGTCTTGGTCTTGAGGTGGAGCTTGTTGCCGTCGACGTCCTCGGCCCAAACCTCGAAAGGCCGCTTCGACAGATCGACCTTGGTCACGTCGCCGGTGACGATCTCGGTGCCCTGGTGCTCGGCCTGGTCGCGAAAACGCTGCATCAGCTCTTGCCCCGTGACCTTCTCGGGAAAGCCGGGATAGTTCTCGACGTCGGTCGTGAACATGAGCTGGCCGCCAGGGATGAGCCCGCCGGCGTTGAAGCCCTCGATGCAGAGAGGCTTCAAGTTGGCTCGCGCGGCGTAGACCGCGGCGGTCAGCCCGGCGGGGCCGGAGCCGATGATGATGACATTCCGAACGTCGTCTGCGCTCATGCTGCTCACTCTCTCCTTCACTCTCGCGTGCTCAGAACCGAATCGTGGCACCAAGACCGATCTCGTCCAGTGACTGCTCGAAGCTCCCGCCGTTGACGGCCTGGCGGCTGCGGTAGCCGATGCCCGCCGTCTCGGTGCCGGCGAGCGTGCGGAGCTCGCCGTCGCCGCCGTTGTCGAGGGTGCCGTAGTAGATGTGTTGGTAGGCGGCGTGGATATCGACCCACCAGACGCGGACGGTGGCGCCGACCGAAGCGCCTACCTTGAAGCCCTGATGGAAATCGAGGTTCAAGAGCTCGTCACGCTGCCCCTTGGTCTCGAAGAAATTGCCGAACCGCAGAGCCGCGACGTTGGGAACGAGCGTGATGTCCGTCCCCGCTCGGATGCCGAGCACGTCGCGCCAGTCGTGCGGGATGTTGCCGTCGACGGGGACGTAACCGGGTGTGCCCTTGACCGGGATGTCGTTCTTGAAGGTGATCTCGATATCCTGGAGCGAGCTGTTGTTCGCCCAGGTGAGATCGACCTCGAAGTCGGCGTAGTCCTGGGTGAGCGGGTCGCGGACGAAGCCGGTGCGCTTACCCCAATGCGGCTGCTCGACCTTGTCGAAGCGCGGCCAATGAAACCGCACCCCGAGCTTGGCCTCCATCGGGATTGGAAACACGAGCTCGCCCGCCTCGAGCTCGGTGGTGACGTTGCAACGAGGGTCGCCCTCGGGGCAAGGCGACTCGTTTCGAGTGCCGCCGCCGAGCCAGTAGCTCGACGTCAGCTCGAGCTCGGCGTTGGCGCGGATCGCGTCCGACCATCGGTACCAGGCGCCGAGATCCATGTACTTGGTGACACCCCAGTTCATGCCGAGCACGAAGCCGGGCACGAAGAGATCAGCCGCGCGCAGGTTCGCCTTGACGTCGCGGGTGAAATCGTCGCCGTTCGGGCCCGACGTCGATTCGGTGAAGGTCGTGAAGTCGGCCGAGGCGAACCCCCACACGAAGCCCGCGCCGAACGAGAGCTCGGGCAACACGGCGTAGCTGACCGAGAGCGTGGGATAGATCAGGACGGCGCTCTGGTCGGTCAGGATGTACC
>CALKVR010001069.1 GCA_938004815.1 uncultured Polyangiaceae bacterium
ATGTTCGTCCACGACGAGAACGCGGCCACGCGGTTCGGTGGGAAGCGCTCGGCGAACCCGTCGAGGAGGGTGAACGACGGCAGCTCCGAGCAGTCGTTCTCCTGACAGTCGGCGGGCCGCCCCGAGAGGATCTCGCGGTAGCCGGGCAGCGACACGAAGTTCGGCCCGCTCGACGAGAACGCGGCCCCGTGGCCCGGGGCGCCGAGCGCGACGCCGCGCCGGATCAGCTCGTGGATGTTCGGCGTCAGCTCCTCGGCGGTGGCGGGGAGCGCGCCGCCGCCCGACAGCTCGAGGAGGGCAGCGTCGGTGCCCTCGAAGATGTCCTGCCAGCGCACGCCGTCGATCGCGATCACGACGACGCGGGGGGGCGTGGATGGTGACGCGCAGACGGCGGGGACCTCGAGCTTCGACCCGCGGTGATCACGGAAGCCGAGCGCGGCAAAGAGTGCCATGGCCCCGAGCCCGATCGTCCCGAGGTTCTTGGCCAGGGTGGGGAAACGCCGGGCGAACCGGCCGAAGGAACGTTGGGGGTCGAACGACTTGGGCTCGGTATGTGGTGGCTTCACGGGTCTGTTTGGATGGACGGGCCACCCCGACGAACCGCGCACCCGATCGTACTTGGCACGGCCCCGAGCACGACTTCGATGGCGCGTACGTTCGTGCTCACCTGCGGGCGGGGTGCAAACCTTTGCACGCAGGTGCAGCGCGCTGCGCCATCCCCGTGAAGTCCCATCGGCTTCCCGGGGCCCACGGCGCGGCACACCGTGTGCTCGTTGGTCTGCACTTCTCTCAACCGGAGCGACATTCATGCGAAGAGCCGCCCTTTGCTTGGCGATTGGGACCCTGCTTGCGGCGTGCGACGAGGCCGGTGAAGACGCCGCCACCGGCGGCGGCGGCCTCGCAACCGGCAGCGGCGAAGCGAGCAGCGCGACGACCGGCTCGGGTGCGACGACCGGCAGCGGCCAGAGCAGCGGCACAGGAGGCGGCAACCCGGGCGAGCCGTGCGGGGAGGGGCCGATCACCGAGGCGTGTCTGTGCGACGGCGCGGCGCACGAGACAGGCTGGTGCTGCAGCGACTCGTGGTTCGACCCCGCGTACGCCGACCTGATCGCCGGCTGCCCCGCTGCCGATGCGTTTCGCTACGTCGACCCTGCGCATCCTGCCGCCAGCGATGCCGCCGCGGGTACCGCCGACGCGCCGTGGGCGACGATCACGCACGGCGTCGCGACCGTCGCGGCCGGTCAGGCGCTCGTCGTTCGCGAGGGCACGTACCAGGTCGCGTGCACCGGCATCCGCTACGAGCCTGCGCTCAATCCGCAGTCGGGCTCACCGGGCGCTCCCGTGATCATCAAGGCGAGCGGCGCGGTCATCGTCGAGCCGGCCGCGGTCGCGGCAGGCACCGCGCAGGGCGGGACCGCCGACTCGATCGTCCTCGCCAACGATGAGCCGGCTATGGACAACGCCTACTTCCACCATCACGTCCGCATCGTGGCGGGGACGGGGGCGGGCCAGTCGCGCCAGATCATGCGCAACTTCGATGACCTCGCGATTCCCTCGTACGATGGCGCCACGCGAACGGCGTGGGTCGGCCTGTCGCAGGGTATGGGCAACTGGGACACCGTGCCGGATGCCACGAGCCAGTACGAGATCGTACGCAACGGTCCTGTCATCGGCACGAACGGGCGCCAGCACGTGGTCTGGGACGGCTTCCACGTTCGCGAGCGCGATAACTACCACCCCGACACGGGGCCGGTCGTGATCTGGGGCTCGGATCACGTCGTGATCATGAACAGCGATCTCGAGGCCACGACCGAGATGCTCTACGACAACCACAACGTCGTGCGCATCGAGGCGTCGACCGCCTCGGTCGTCCGCAATAACCTGATTCACGGCATCGGCATGCCCGAGGACGTGGGCCCGAACAACCCGCAGAACCACGCCGCGATCATGATCTACGGCAGCCACGACCTGATCATCGAGCACAACGAGATCGCCGATAGCTTCACCGGCATCTTTCCCAAGGGCAGCGACGGGAGCGGCCACCTGATTCGGTACAACATCATCCGCGGCTGCGAAAAGGCTGTGCGCGTCTCGTATCACGCCGATGTTCGCGTCTACCAGAACGTGGTCTACGACTGCGCGTCGGCGTTTCAGTTCGCCGAGAACATCACCGGCATCCAGGTGTTCAACAACGTGGTGCACGGCGGCGCGATGGGGCTCAACAATTGGTTTTCGATCAGCGGCGCGTCGGCGTTCAACAACGTCTTCTACGAGGTGAGCGGGCCCGCCTACTTCGAGGGCGGCGTCGGCACGCTCTCGTCGAACCGCAACGTTTTCTTCGGCTACCAGAGCTTCGTGCCCGGCGACACGTTTGCCGGGTGGCAGGCCCTCGGCTACGACGCCGACTCGATCGCGGCCGACCCGCAGCTCGTCGATCCGGCCGGCCGCGACTACCGCTTGGGCGCGGGCTCGCCCGCCCAGTCGCTGGGGCTCGACGAGGGTGACGTCGATGGCGACGGCGATACGGCAGAGACGATCCCTGCGGGTGCGTACGTCACCGGCGTGGAGGTCATCGGCCGTCTCGGCGAGCCATGACAGGCGTGCGTTCGCCGGCCGCCGCGCGAACAGCGGCTCACTCCTCGGCCGCAGGGGCCGGCGCGTGCGAGGGCGGCCCGCCGAGGAGAGCGTCGAGCTCGGCTTCGCCGCGGTCGACTTCTTTGCGCTTGAAGATGCGGCGCCAGAGCGCGATCGCGTCGTCGAAGTAGCTGTAGACGACGGGCACCGCGAGGAGGGTGAGGAGGAGCGAGAACGTCTGGCCGCCGACGACGATGCCGGCGATGGCGCGGTTCAGGCCCGAGCCGATGCCGCGTGAAAAGAGGAGGGGGATCATCCCGGCGACGAAGGCGAGGGTGGTCATCAGGATGGGCCGGAGCCGATCGCGGTTCGCCTCGAGGATCGCCTCGAGCCGCGGCTTGCCGAGGCTGCGGAGGTGGTTCGTGTGATCGATCTGGAGGATGGCGTTCTTCTTCACCACGCCGAAGAGGACGAGCATGCCCAGGCCCGAGAACAGGTTGAGCGTCTGCCCGAACAGGTGAAGCGAGAGGAGCGCGAACGGCACCGTGAGCGGCAGCGCGAGCAAGATGGTGACCGGGTGGAGCCACGACTCGAACTGGGCGGCGAGGACGAGGTACATGAAGACGAAGGCGAGGCCGATCACGAGGAGGAAGCTCTTTTGCATCTTCTCGGCCTCTTTCGTGAGGCCGGCCGGCTTGAGGTCGTAGCCGGGGGGCAGGCCCTCTTCGGCGACGATCTGCTTGAAGGCGGTCTCGATCGTGGAGTCGCCGGTGCCGGGCGCGGCGTTGGCCGAGATGGTGACCTGCCGGCGGCGGCCGAGGCGCTCGATCTTGGACGGACCCTCGACCTCGGTGAGCGTGACGAGCGAGGCGAGGGGCACGGCGCCGTGCTTGCTCGAGGGCACGGTGACGAGCGAGAGGCCCTCTTGATCGGTGCGGTAGCGCCGATCGGCGCGGACGCGCACGTCGTACTGCTCGCCCCCCTCGGAGTAGCTCGTGGCTTTGACGCCGCCCACGAAGAGCTGCATCGCGGTGGCCACGTCGGTCACGCGGACGCCCTGGTCGGCGGCGCGCTCGCGGTCGATCGAGACGGCGAGCGACGGCTTGCCCTCGACGAGTGAGCTCTGCACGTCGACCGCGCCGGGCACGGCTCGCAAGCGCTCGGTGATGCGCTTCGACTTCTCGGACAGGACCTCGAGGTCGGTGCCGCTGATCGAGTACATGATGTTGGCCTGGGTCGCGCCGGTGTTCACGCCCTGGACCTCGCCCAGCGCGATCGTCAGCCCCTCGGCGTGCCGGGGGACGACCTCACGCCGCACCTGGTCCATCAGATCGCGCTGCGTCTCGGTGCGCGTCTTGGGGTCGGTGAGGTACACGAACACCTTGGCCAGGTTGCTCGTCTCTTGCACGTCGTCGGCCACCGTCGTCAGGGTGCGGGTGACGCCGGGGATGTTGCGGACGTCGTTCGCGAGCCGCTCGGCGACGAGCCGCGTCTCGGTGACGCGTGATCTCGAACTGCCCCTTGTCGTCGGGGGGCACGAAGCCCTTCTCGAGCGAGCCGCCGAGCGGGCCCGAGGCGACGAGCGAGGCGAGCGACGCGAGCAGCACGACCCAGCGGTGCCGCATCGCGAAGCCGAGCACGGCCATGTAGACCCGCTCGATGGGCCGGTAGAAAACGTCGACCGCGCGGGCCAAGAGCGGCTTTTCGTGGTGGCCCTCGCGGGCGGGCGGCAGCCAGCGCGCGCACAGGGTCGGGGTCAGCGAGAAGCTCACGAACATCGAGACGACGATCGCGAACGCCATCGTGAGCCCGAAGCTGCCGAGGAAGCGCCCGATCATGCCCGCGGCAAAGGCGACGGGGACGAACACCGCGACGAGCGACAGCGTGGTCGCGAGCACCGCCAGGCCGATCTCGCGCGTCGCCAGGATGGCGGCCGCGAACGGCTTCTGCTTCTTCTCCTCGATGTACCGCATGATGTTCTCGAGCACGACGATGGCGTCGTCGATGACGATGCCGACCGCGAGCGCGAGCGCGAGCAGGGTGAGGAAGTTGAGCGTGAAGCCGGCGAGCTTCATGATCGCGAAGGTGCCGATGATCGAGATCGGGATGGCGAGCGCCGCGATGACCGTCGAGCGAGCGTTCCCGAGGAACAAGAGCACGACGAGCGCGGCGAGGATGGCGCCCACCACGAGGTGCTCGGTCACCGCGTCGAGGCCGGTGCGGATGATCTGGGAGTTGTCGCGCAGGACCTCGAGCCGCACGCCCGGCGGCAGCTCGGCCTGGATCTCGTCGACCCGGCCCTTCAGCGCGTCGACGACGGCGACCGTGTTCTTGCCGCTCTGCTTCTGGATCGAGAGCACGACCGTCTGTTCGCGGTCCACCTGCGCGAAGCTCCGCTCCTCCTCCTCGCCGTCCTCGACCCGGGCCACGTCCTCGATCCGGATGGGGCGGCCGGCGGTCTCGGCGACGACGATCTTGCGGATGGCGTCGACGTCGCCGGCCCGGCCCTCGATCCGGACCGAGATGCTCTCGGGCCCGGCCTCGACGTTGCCGCCCGGCGCGGTGGCGTTCTGGGTGGCGAGCGCGGCGTGTACGGTGGCGGGCGTGAGGCCCGCCGCCCGCAGGGCGAGGGGGTCGAGCGAGACGTTGATCTGCCGTTTCCGGCCGCCGACCATCATCACCTGCCCGACGCCGTCGACGCTCTCGATCTTGCGCCGCACGACCTTGTCGGCGAGCTCGGTCGCGTCTCGCACCGAGAGGCCCTCGCTGCGCACGGCCACGAGCAGCACCGGGACCGCGCCCGGGTCGACCTTGGTCACGGTGGGCGCGTCGATGCCCTTGGGCAGGTCGAAGAGGATCTGATCGATCTTTCCCCGGACGTCTTGGGCGGCGACGTCGACGTCGCGCTCGAGCACGAACTGCACGACCACCATCGAGACGCCCTCGCTCGATGTGCTGCGGAGCTCTTCGACGCCGCCGATGGTGTTGACGGCGCCCTCGATCTTGTCGGTGATCTCGCGCTCGACCTCCTCGGGCGCGGCCCCCTCGAGGCGCGTCGTGACGATCACGATCGGGATGTCGACGTTCGGAAACTCATCGACGCCGAGCGACGAGTACGACGTCAGCCCCAACACCGTGATCAGGAGCATCAACACCGCCGCGAACGTCGGCCGGCGTACGCTGACGGAGGCGAGCCACTGCACGTCAGCGACCTTCCGTCACGGGGGCGCCGTTCAAGAGCTTGTCGGGCGCGGGGGCGACGACGCGGTCCCCCTCGGCGACCCCGCGCAAGACGGCGACGTCGGCGCCCATCGCGGGCCCGAGCTTGACCACGCGCTCGTGGGCGCGACCGTCGACGACGACGAAGAGGTGCGACGCCTCGCCCCGCTTGACGATGGCGGTCTTGGGCACGACGGGCGCCGGCGTCTCGGCGGTCACGATGTCGACCGACGCGAACATGCCCGGCTTGAGCGCGCGATCGGTGTTGTCGATCTCGGCCTCGACCACGACGTCGCGCGTACCCTCGCGCACGGTCGTGCCGATCGTCTTCACCTTGGCCGTGAAGTCGCGCCCTGGAAACGCGGCGACCCGGAACGTCATCGAGGTGTCGGTCGAGACCCGGCCGAGCTGCGCCTCGGGGACGAGCACGTCGAGCCGCAGCCGGTCGACCGAGACGAGCGTCGCGACCGGGCTGCCCGGCATGAGGTACTCACCCACGTCGATGCTCTTGTCGTCGATCGTCCCGGCGAAGGGCGCCCGCACCACCGCGTCGCGGAGCGCTTGCGCGCCCATCGCCACGCGCAGGCCCGCGGCGTCGACGCCCAGCTCGGCGCTGTCGCACTGCGACTTGCGCATCTCGAGCTCGCTCTTCGAGATCGCGCCCGACTCGAAGAGGACCTTGGCGCGGTCGCACTCGCGGAGCGCGCTCTCGCGCTGCACCTTCGCGTTCTGCGCCGCCTTCTGCGCCTCGGCGGCCGAGAGCGCGGCCGCGCTCGTGTCCAGCTCGGCGAGCACGTCGCCTTGCTTGACCACCGAGCCGCGGTCGACGTTGACCTTCACCACGCGGCCGGGGGCGCCCGCCGCGAGGCGGGCCTGCCGCTCGGCGCGCAGCGTGCCGGTGAGGGTCAAGGTCACGGGCACCGGCGAGACGCGCACGGGGGAGGCCGTGATCGCGACGGGGTCGGTCGTGGCGGCCGCCGACGCCTGCGCCCCGTTGGCGGAGCCGGGCTGACACCCCGCCGAAACGAGCGCCGGCGCGGCGATGGCAACGGCGGCGAGGATGACGGCGGCGCGGGCGGACGAAGGTACGGACAATCGCAACACGTAGTTGCGATTGTAGATAGCTCCCGGCGTGATAGAACGCAACTCGTAGTTGCGATGCGAGCCGCCCCCACGAAGTCCTACTCCACCATCGCGGTCGCGCCTGGTCCGGCCGAGCCCGAGCCGCGCACACGGGCCGAGCGCGTCGTGCGCTCGGTCCTCGACGCCGCCATCGAGGAGCTGGGGCGGGTCGGCTTTCGCAGCGTCACCGTCGAAGAGGTCGCGCGCCGCGCCGGCGTGAACAAGACCACGGTCTATCGCCGCTGGCCGACCAAGTCCGCGCTCGTGCAAGCCGCGTTCGAGCGTTTCGGCGCGTCGATTACGGCGCCGGACACCGGATCGCTAGAGGGCGACCTCACGGCGTTCATCCACTCCAAATTCGATCTGGCCAAGACGCCGAAGGGGCGTGCCCTCGTCCGCGGGCTGCACGCCGAGGGCTTCGATCCGGAGCTCTTCGCGATCTCGAAGCGTCTGCGCAAGCAGGAGCTCGCGCTCTACGAGACCATGTTCGACCAGGCGCGCCGGCGCGGTGAGGTCCGGGCGGGCGTGTCTTGCGAGGTGCTGATGCAGGTCGTGGAGGGGGCGCTCTCGTTGCGGTTTCTGCTCGACGGCAAGTTCGCAGGCCGCGCCGAAGTGAAGCGCGTGCTCGACATCGTGCTTCGCGGTGCGCTCGCCCGGGGCTGAACGCGCCGCCGCCTGGTGGATCGCGCTATGCCCGGTTGGGCCCCGGCCGGTGAGCAGCCCGGAATTTCATCAACGATCTCGCGGAGTGTTTCGGAACGCAGACGTAGCATGATGTGTGCATGGGGCGCGCACCATGCGACCGCTCGCCGCCTTCGCCCTCGTCCCCGTGGCTTGCCTGTTCGTCGCCTGTGAGGACGCTCCCGTAAGCGACGAGTCGAACGCGACCGGTCTCTCGAAGACGCTCACGCTCCGCTTCGAGTCCAAGTCGGGCGCGCTTTCGCTGAAGGCCAGCGGCAAGAAGCTCACCTGCGAGGCGCCGTTCGAGGGCGTCGCGGGCGAGCGCGTCGACTGCTCTCGCAGCGGCGAGAAGGTGCAGGTCATCGTGAAGCGGGACGACGACTCGGTGGTGGTCGTGCGCGATATCGGGGGCAAGCGCGGCTACTACACCTGCACGAAGAAGGGCGAGGTCACGGGCCTCCCCGCCGAGATGAAGTGCGCGATCACCACCATCGAGCCGCGCGGTACAGGCGGGCTGTCGTCGCCGTTCGACTCGACCGTCGACGGCGTCTCGGTCCCGAACACCCACTGGGTCGACGAAGAACGGACGATCCTCCGCGGTATGGAGCCCCGCACGCCGGAGCAGTTCACCGAGCTCGTGGCGGCGGGCGTCGAGCGCGTCGTCATCTTCAAGAACATGACCGGCAACGCCACCGCCCAGACCGAGATCGACG
>CALKVR010001070.1 GCA_938004815.1 uncultured Polyangiaceae bacterium
CGTTGGGGCACGTACGACGAGGCCTGGCTGGAAGAGCGGTCCCCGTTTCCCCCCGCCGACTTCGACGATCGCGCGAACCTGGCGGCGACGCCCGAGCTCGTGGCGGTGCCGCCGCTCGCCGGGGGTGAAGAGGGCGCGCTCACCAACCTCACCGAGGGAGGCGGCTCGCTCGCTTTCGTCCTGCCGCGCGTCCGGCTCGCGATAGGTTTTCACGTCCCGGACCGCCCACCCGAGGTCATCCGCCCGTACGTCGACACGGTCGTCCTCGACACCCTCGGGCCCAGCGAGCACCGAGCGCTCGCCGCGGTCGATCCCGACTTTCCCCCCGCCCCGCCAGGCCCGCTCACGGTCGAGCTCGTCTGGCGAGCGTACGTGCGGGCGCCGAAGCGGCTCGCCGATGCCCGCGTGACCGTCACCGAAGAGGCCCCGGTGCGATGAGCGGAATGAAGAGCCTCGGGACGATCGTCGGCGTCGGCATGCGGACCGGCGTCTCCCACGACGCGCTTTCGACGAGCCTCCTCCTTCGAACCGGCGTGCCCGC
This sequence comes from uncultured Polyangiaceae bacterium, assembly GCA_938004815.1. GTDB lineage: Bacteria > Myxococcota_A > Polyangia > Polyangiales > Polyangiaceae > Xiheicaenibacterium. The sequence goes on from CALKVR010001070.1 coordinate 542, forward strand.
GATCACGGCCGCTCCGCTCGCAGGGCCAGACGATGAGCCGGTCACGATGGCGTTCGACCCAACGCTCGACCCTTACCTCGTCGGTGAAGAGCGCGCCTCGCGGCTCGGCGCGGCAGCGGCGCGTGAGCTCGCGAGCGGTCTCGGCCAGGCGGCGCGGACGCTGCGAACGCGCGCGGCCCTGGCGTTCCCCGAGGCGCGCCCCGACCAGAAGCGGCACGAGGTCGGCCATGCGCTCGCGACGTCCTTTCGTGGTGTGCTCGGTGAGTCGTTCGGCAGCCCGCCCGTCGATCTTGCGACGCGGGGCGCGGCCGGCCTCGCGTACTGCCTGCCAGACGCGCTGGCAGAGCTCTCCGCGGGCCGGGTCGAGGCGGTGGTCGCCGGCGGCCTCCACACGGACTACGATCCTGCCGTCATCCGCTTGCTCGGCGCGACGGGTCGGCTCTTTTCACCCGACAACGTGGACGCCGTGCTGCCCGGTGAGGCCGCAGCCTTCGTGCTCATCACCCGCGACGAGACCGCCAGGCGCCTCGACCTCACACCGATGGCGCGAATTTACGGCATCGGCACCGACACCAACGACGAGGAGCCGGACCGTTCGTTCGAGTCGGGGGCGATCGCCCGCGCGATCCGGGCTGCGACCGACGATCTGCCCGACGAGATCGTCGTTGGCTGGGCCGTCACGCACCTCGGCTTCGAACATGCCCCCGTGCGAGAGCTCTACTCCGCCCTGACGCGCACTCACAAGCGCTTCGGTCCTCCCCTCGTGGTCGATGCGCCAGCGCAGCGCGCCGGAAATCTAGGTGCCGCCGCGCTGCCGCTCGCCCTCGGATTCATGGCGCTCGCCCATCGTCACGGGTTTGCGCCGGCGCCTTTCGGGCTCGCCATCGCCGGGAGCGACGGCGGCGAGCGCGCCGCAATGCTGGTCGCAGCAGCCTGACAATATCGTCAGGCTCTGCGGCGAGCGCGCACCCAGCTACCCGGCTGCGACGAACCGCGCTTGGCGGGCTCGGCCCAGGCGTCGAGCTGAGCCTGCTGCACCATGACGAAGGCGCGCGCGTCGAACGTGACCCCGTCGCCGGTGCGGATGACGAGCTCGCGGTGCAACACCGTCCGCTCGAACGGGGTGACCGCGTAGTCGGCGAGCTCGAGGAGGCTCACGGCGGGCGTATACGCGCGGCCGCGCCGGAGCCGGAGCTGCTCCGGGTACGCCTCGCGCTCGCCGAGCCATGCTTGCCAGCGATCCGCGTCGACCGACGGCAGCACCGCGCGATCGGGCGACCCGTCCCCCGGGAGATCCCGAGGGTCCGACACCCGCCTCGCGGTGGTGCCGGTGGGGGCGGGGTCGTCGGGCTCGTCGGGCTCCGGCACGTCGACCTTCTCGGGAGCGATAACCGTGTCGTCGAAGAGTGGCGCGTCGGTCAACCGCTGCAGGGCAAAGGCCACCGCGAGCTTGAGCTCGTCGTCTTTGGCCGCGCGGAGGACGCGCAACAGGAGCGGCAGCGACCCGACCGCTCCGGCGAACCCGAGCGCCTGCACGCGAGCCGCGGTGGCCCTGGCCTCGGCGGCCACGACGACCTTCGCGACCTCGTCGGCCCCCCCCGCGAGGACGATGGGCAGGAGCGCGAGCTCTTCGCGAGGCGTCCCCAACCACTCCGAGAGACGTTGGACCGCGAAGGGCACATCGCCCAAGACGAGCGCCCACGCTAGGGACGACAGGAGCTCGGCCGCGGTATGACCGACCAGCAGCTCCTCGGCGCGGCCGGGGAGCTCGGCCACGCGCGCGATGGCCGCAGGGATGAGGGCCGCTTCGATCACTTCGGCCGCGTCATCGGCGAGAGCGCGCGCGATTTCGTCGACGGTCGCCTCACCGCGCCGCGCCAACACGGCCAGCCCCAAGGCGCGAAACGCGGGGTCTTCGTCGGCGAGCCACCGACGGAGCAGGACGGGAACGTCAGGGTTGGGGGCCAGTGCCAGACCGTCGGCGACGGCGCGCGTGTGGGTCGCCTCGGCCATTCCGAGGAACGCCATCGACCGCTCGAGCACGGCGAGGCCATCGCGACCCTCCAGCGATCCGCCGATGAGCGCGACCGCAAAACCTCGCGTCGGATCCTTGGCGGGCGCATCGACCACGAAGCGCTCGAGCCCCGCGAGCGCTACCGGCCCGAGACCGACGATGGCGTCCACCGCTGCCAGCATCCGCTTGTCGATGATGCCCGCCGCGCGCCAGTCCTCGCCGAGCTGGGGCGCGCGCATCATCCCCAAGGCCGCGACGTCCTCGAAGCATCTGCGTGCGCGCTCGGCGATGGCCTCGTCGACGGTGAGGGCCCGATGCTTACCCGCTACGAAACCAAGCGGCGGCTCGTCGGGGTCGACGGGGGCGCGGCGACTCGCGAGCTGGGCCTCGCGGGCGGCACGCCGCTCGGCGGCCGCCGCCTGCCGCTCGCCGGCGCGGGCGCGAACGATGGCCATCCGGTCGGCGGGGGGCAGCGAGGGGTCGATCGCAGCCGGAGCCGCAGGCGGTGGGGTGATCGGAGGCGCCACGACGAGGAAGGGCCGCAGGGTCTGGCGGGCCGGGCGATGGAGCGACGGTAGCTCGATGCTCGCGACGAGCGGAGCGGGCAGCGGAATCCTGCCGGACGAGGGCGACGCGACCGCCTTGCGCAGCCAGCCCGCCGCGGCGCGGGCCCATTCTACCGCAGGCTCCAAGCCTGGATCGGTCGCAACCGCGCGCTCGAGCTCCGCCGCGAGCTCGTCGGCTGCGGCCGCCGCCTCGGTGAGCGCAACAATCACGTCGCGCCTGCCGTCGTAGCCGTCGAGGAGCCCCACGATGGCTCGTTCGCAGGCGGATGCGGCGGGCCTGAGGTCGAACACCGACCTGGGAGCGAGGGACACGGCGCGAGCCGAGCCGTGCAGCGCTTTCAACGCGCATTCGAGCGCCTCGAGCTGCTCGGCCAACTTGGGCGCAGCCTCGATGGCGCCCGACGACGCGCCCCCTGCCCCGGATGCGTTCGTGGTCCCGATCACCTCTGGTTGGTACACCACGAGGGACGTCGGCTTCAAAGCCTTTCGCGGTCAGGCACCGGGCTTCGGCGGACCGGTGCGAGAGATGAGGGCGCGGAATCGATCGAGGAGATCCGGCTCTTTGGCGAAGCGAGGCACGTAGTGATCGCTGCCCCGGAGCAGAACCGTCAGCGACGAGCCCCGCTCCGCGAGGCGCTCGCTGACGTTCCCGCCCTCCTGCGCGACGACGAACGCGTGCGCGAAGGCCTCGAGCGATGGTGGTGGTGACCCCGTCGCCGGCGCGGCCCGCATCGCCGCGTCGAAACGAGCCACGGCCGCAGGAATACCGTCGGGGTCATCCGCCGCCTCGAGCGCCTCGAGCACGCGCGTCTCCATCTCGTCGAAGCCCGACTCATCGAGCCCGTGGCCCTCGAGCGTGGCCGCGCGATCCGCCCCCCGAGCGAGCTGGGCCAGGATCTGCGCGTACGTCTCGACGTCGTCTCTACCGGCGGACACGGCCGCGAAGTAGTACGCCCCCACCCGCGCTCCGAGCAAGAACTGGAGCGCTCCGGAGCTCGAGATACGCTAACCTGTGCCTCCAGCCAGAGGGGCAGAATGGCGCGAACGGCACCGGTACCGAACATCCCCCCCATCCCAGGAATGTGTCCGAGCATCGCCGTCATGGGCGGCGGCGGCGGCGGCGGCGGCGGCTCCGGCGACGGCGCTGGCGACGGCGACGGTAGCGGCGGGCCCAACGGCGACGGCAGCACCGACGGCGCGAGCGGCGATCAGGACAACGGCGGTTGCTCGGAGGGCGACCCGGTCTGCCCGATCACGGGGCGCGTCGTCCTCACCCTCTTCGACTTCGGCTTTGGCGGCCCCCTCCCCCTACGCTGGATGCGCGCGTACAGCTCGCGCGCGAGCAGCAAGGACGGCGAGCTCGGACGCGGTTGGTCGCACACGTTTGGCTGGCGTATACGCGTCAAACGGTCCGAGATCGTCGTGTTCGACGATTGGAATCGCTTGCACACCCTCGAGCGGCCCCTCGCCGGCGATTCGCGCAGCAACGGCGCAGGGTTGATCGTGACCGCCACGCGCGACTCGTTCGTTGCCGAGAAGCTCGACGCAGGGCTGCGCATCGAGCTCGGCCCGCTCTGCGACGATGGCTTTCACTACATGACGGCGCTCGTCGACCGCTACGGCAACCGGATCGAGGTGCTGCGGTCGGGCAGCCGATTGACGGGCTTGCGTGATTCTGCGGGCCGCGCCTACCGGACCCGCCTCGACGAGGCGGGGCGGATCAACGAGGTCTACGTCGCCACCGACGCGGGCAGCACCAACTGGATGAAGGTCGTCACCTACGGCTACGACGCGGCAGGCGACCTCGAGAGCGCATCCGACGCCGAGGGCTTCGGGGGCCGCTATACGTACGACAACCACCTTCTCACCCAACATCACGCCCCCTCGGGGATCACCTTCTTTTACCGGTACGACGGCGTCACCGACGGCGCCCGATGCATCGAGACGTGGGGCGAGTACCTCGGCCGACCCGACCCGGCGCTCCTCAGCCCACCGCCGCCAGCGCCCAGCACGGGGCCGGACAAGCGTCGTCTCAAGGGCATCTTTCACATCAAGCTGACCTACGATCCGGCGACCCGGTACTGCGAGGCCGAGAACGCGCTCGGGGGCGTGACCCGGTATTTTGGTGACGACAAGGGGCGTGGAGCCAAGATCGTCTCACCCGACGGGACCGTGATCTCTCGCGCCTTCGATCCGCTCACGGGTGGTATGGCCGAGCAGACCAACCGCGGTGGGCGCTCCCGGCGGATCGAGGTCGACGGCACCGGCAAGCCACGCGGGTTCTCTGACGACGCCGGCCGGAACGTGCAACGACGGCGTGGGCCCGGCGGCGTCGAGCACGAGGTCAATTCGCAGACCGGGGCCGTGATCGAGCGTCATTACGACGCGCAAGGCTCGCTCGTGTTCGTGCGGCACCCCGACGACACCACCGAGTCGTTCAAATACGACGCGCGGGGCCTCATCGCAGAGCGTGTCGATCGCGCCGGAGTGACCAAGCGGTATACGCACGACGCGATGGGCAACTGCGTCCGCGTCGACAAGACCGGCAACACGTTCGAGACCAGCGAGTTCGACTACCTGGGCCGGCGAACGGCGCACGTCGCGCCCACCGGCGCGCGCACCGAATGGCGCCACGACCGCCGCAGTGAGGTCGTCTACAAGCTCCTCCCCGATGGCAACGAGGTTTACGTCGAGCGCAACGCCGAACGCAAGCCGACGATGGTCAAGGATTCGGGTCGCGTTTTCCGGTTCACGTGGGGCGGCGTGATGTGGCTCGTGAGCGCGACCTCGCCCGACGGCGCGACCTACGAGTACAAGTACGACCCGATGGGCAACTGCGTTGAGGTGACGAACCCACGCGGCGAGAAGTTTTCGCAGGAGTACGACGCGTCGGGCCGCAAGGTCGCGCTGACGACGTTCGAAGGACAGCGGTTCGCGTACGGCCACAAGGGCCCCCATGTCATGCGGCTCGACACGCCGACCGGTCGGTTTTCGCTCGAGCGCGACGCCGACGCACGGTTGACGGCGATGGCGGCGCCCGACCACGACATCGCGTTCGAGCACGCTGCGCTCGGCCTGGCCAGCGTCGACAACGGCGCCGCCGCGGTAGAGACCAAGTACGACGCGATCGGCCGCGTCATTCACCAGACGCAAGGCAACAACAGCGTCATGGTCGGCTGGCACGCCGGCAAGCTCGCGTCGATGACGCCCGGTCGCGGGGCCGGCGTGACCTACGACTATGCCGTCACCGGCCATCTGCGCGCGGTGACGGTCGGCAAGACCCGCGTCGACATCGATCGCCCCTACGCGGGCGACCTCTTCACCTACCTCGGCGATCACCTCGTCCTGCGCCAGACTTACAACGTCGCCGGCTCGCTGGTTCGCCAGGCCATCGCTCGCTTCGACGCGGCCCGATCGGCCGATGAATGCGGGACGGACGCCGACCCCAATCTCCTCTTTTCGCGCAAGTTCTTCTACGACGAGACGAGCCGCTATCCCGTCTCCGAATGGCGCAACGACGGCACCAGCATCGAGTACGAGCTCGACGCCGGGAAACGGGTCGCGTCGAAGAAGGTCGCCAAGAACGGCGCCGTGCTGAGGCACGACACCATCGCCTACGACCCGGCTGGTACGCCCATCATGCCCGGGGCCAGCTACAGCGCCGCCCGCCCCACGCGCTACGCGAACGAGGAGCTTCAGTACGACGCTGCGGGACGGCTCGTGGCTCGCGTCCGTGACGCAGGCACGCGTCGCTACGAATGGAACTCGCTCGATCAACTGGTGCGGGTGATCGACGGTGACCGCATCGTCGAGATGACCTACGACGCCAACGGGCGACGGATGCAGAAGCGCGTGCGGCACGCGAGCAACGTGGTCTCGTCGGTCAGCTATGTCTGGAACCGCAACAGCCTCGCGCAAGAGGTCGACGAGCTGACGGGCCGGGCCCGGACCTACATTCGGGCTCCGAACAAGTGGCAACCGATCGGGCATGTGGACGCGATCGGCGATCAAGAGAGGGCCTATCTCTACGTCGAGGGCCCGTCGGGGGGCGTCGAGCGCGTTCTCGACGAGAGCGGTGCCGTCGTCTGGGCCGCCGATCTGAGCGTCTACGGCGACGCAGCCATCACGCGAGAGGCGATCGACATCAGCCTCCGCTACGCGAACCAGTTCTACGACGCCGACGTCGGGCTCACCTACAACAGGTTCCGCTGGTTCGACGCTCGGCTGGGCGTGTACGTGACGCCCGACCCGTGGCTCCTTCGCGGGACGCTCGCACCCAGAAACTACGTCGACAACCCCCTGGTCCAGATCGATCCCGCCGGGCTCATGCCCCACGAGTTCGGCGTCGGCGACGACGACAACTCGGTGGGCGACGACGCGACCCATCACCCGAGCCCCGGCGTACCCACCAACCCCGACCGCCCCGACAGCGTCGAGGACATGGACCAGGAGTACATGTCCGGCGAGGGCCACTGGTCGCGGCCCGACCTGCCGCCCCCCGGCAGCGAGGACGAGCCCGCGGGGTTCGCCAACTGCCCCGAGGGCGCGCTCGATCGCGGGAGCGGCTTCGGCTCGGGCGAGGACAGCGCGCAAGGCATCGTCGACCGAGCGGGCGACACCTACGGGTGCCACAGCTGCGGCAGCATGAACTCCGGCTGGGACAGCCCGGGCGAGGCCGGCGGCCAGCATTGGACCTGCGACCACGTTCCACCGCGCAGCACCTACAAGGCCGGTACCGCCAACCACACCACGAGCCGCGGTGATTCCGCGACGTCAGGAGAGAGCACGGCCGTCCGGCTCTATCCGCATTGTCGGTCCTGCGCGGCCCGGCAGGGCGGGCTCATGTCGCACATGTCGACCGCGGACCGCGCCACCCGCGGCGCCGAGGTCATGGACGACCATTAGCGGTCATGAAGGCTTTCGCTTCGCGAGCTCCTTGAGCGCCTTGTCGGCGCTTGCTTTGGCGGGCGAAGAAGACTTCGCGAGCTGCTCGAGCACCGGCTGCGCGAAGGTTGCGTGCGTCTCGAGCCAGGCGAGCGCGTCCCCCTTGACCGCGCTCTTGGCGGCCATGTCGGCGATCAAGGCCACCGCGCCCGGGAGGCGAAACATGCCGTATTGCTCCAGCACGTACGCGTGGGCCGCTGCCTTGTCCATGTTGGTGCCGTAGGCCGACCACCGCTCGAGCTCGATGTCGAGGACGTCGGGGCCGCCGGCGACGACGTACTGCGCCGAAGCCTCGGCGCCCTCGGTCGGCTTGCCCTTCTTGCGGAGCGCATCGAGGAACGCTTCGCGGCCCAAGAACGCGGCGTCATACAATGACAGCACGCCGTCCATCCTCGCGCCCCCCTGGTGGATCAGCTCGGGCTCGTCGATGACCATGACCAACCGACGCGCGGGAACGAGGCGCAACTTGTCATCGTCGAGCAGCCGGGGAACCTTCTCGAGCGCGGCCTGCAGCAGCTTCTTTGCCCGCTCGCGACGGGGCTGCGCCTCGGCCTCGGGGAGGCGTCGAACCACGTAAGCGATGCGCGAAACCAAGCTCGACGGCATCGGCTTGACCCCGCGCCAATTGTCATTGCCTGACTCGAGCGCATCGAGGACGGCGTCGACGACCGGGCCGCCGCCACCCAGCGCCTCGAGCGCGTTGAGCATCCACGGCGCGTGCCGCCACCCCGGCAAGGGCCGTGCGAACATCGTCGCGAGCAGCTCCTTGGCCTCGGCGACGGCAAAGGGCTCGGCGCGCGACGCGGCCGCGGCGGCGTCCGGCTTGGGCTCACCGGGAAACTTCACGTACCCGACCGCGAGCAGCCGCACCGCGCGCGTCGCCAGATCGATTGGCCAAACGCGCGGCGGCACCGTCGAAGAGAGTCTGCTCAGCGTCTCGGCGACCGCATCGCTCGGAGAGAGCGCCCTCTCGAGCTGGAGCAGAAATGGCCAGCCGAGCGCAAGCGAGAGATCGCTCTCCGCGCTGAAGGAGATCTCGGGCGTGAAGTGGCGCTGAGCCGCGCGCGATTCGTACCCGGCCGCGAACGCGCCACCCAGGGTGGCGAGCTCGGTCGAGCTGAGTTTCTCGTGGGTCATCGGGGCGGAGGATCCCACACAACCCGACGGGATGCACCCGGTGCGCGCACGCTCACCCGGCGTCGTCGGCGGGGACGCGCAGGACGAACTCGACCCGGAAGGCAGGGCCACGCGCGCTCTGCGACAGAAGCTCGTAGCGAACCTCAATGTCGTCTTTGCGCGTGCGAGAAAGCCCGACGAAGGCGGGATAGGCGACGAACCGGGCGATGCGCCAGACGTCGTTCTCGTAGCCCTCGCGAGCATCGCCGGCGATGACGAACGAGTCATTTTCCTGGCTCAGCCGCCAATCGCGAGGAAGCGCGTTGCGAAGCTCTACGGCCACCCCCTGGATGCACGCGAGCGACATCTCGTGATGAACCGTGTGAGCGGTGGCCATCTCTACCCTCTGGGTCTGCGTGGGATGAATGTTCCGCCCTCGGCCGGAGAGAACACGGTGACGATCTGGTTGTCCTCCCCCATGACGACCGTGTTGCCGCGTGCGTCGCGATGCTCCCGAGTCAGCCGGCCCTCGTCGTCTATCACCCGCGTACCGCGGTTGTTGTCGACGATCGCATCGATCGACTGGTCCGAGAAGCCGCGCTCGTCGGCGCGCTCCGCCGAGTGGTCGGTGTGGGTGCGCCCCCCGGGGGTGGTATCGCCACCGTGGCGGGGCCCCGTAGAGAGGCCGAACGGATCGATGTCGAGCGTCGGCGCGCCGTCGAAGCCGAACAGGTTTCGGCTCCCTCGCACCCCCGAAGGGTCCGGGCTGAGCCATCGCCCGGTCTCGGCGTCGTAGAGCCGGAACCGCGTCCACGCCAGACCGATGTCTTCGTCGAACACCTGACCGAGCAGCCGGAAGGGCGAGCGCACCGCTCGACCACTCGCTTGCCGCGAAGGCGGCACGAAGTCTTCTTCGAGCGCTCCCCAAGCGTCGATGCGAGCGCGCCAGGCGACCGCGCCGTTCGCGTCTACGAGCTCGCGTGGCACACCCACCTGATCGGTGACGTAGAGCAGCACCTCGCCGCGCTCCTCGTGCAAGAGCGGCTCGAACGTGCCGGGCCGGTGCAGGAACGTGCGGGCGGGACCGTCGCTCGGAGCCTCCATGCCGAGCGCGCTGCCGCTCCAGGCGTACTTCACGCTCCGGCGATGGGCCGGCTCCGCGCCCTCGTAGACTTCTTTCGCGACGCGCCGGCCGAGCGCGTCGTACCGAAAGACGATGCGACGCCCGTCGGGCAGGCGAGCCTCGGTCAACCGGTCGCGGGCGTCCCAGACGTACTCGGTCACCGGCTCCGTGCCGGGCGCCGCCGCGAGCTCGCGCACCCCGATTCGGCGCCCGCGCTTGTCGTGCGCGTACTTCTTGCGCGACGACTGGACGAGGACGTTGCCCGGACCGACCCGCAGGGTGTCCTCCGCTCTTCGACCGTCGCTCATCCTCTCGAGGACGCCGACGAGCGAGCGAGCGGCGTCGTAGCGAAACGCAGCGTCGCGACCGGGCGACCCGGCAATGGGGGATGAACGCGTCAGCTGGTCGACGTCGTCGTACCGATGCTCGACACCACCCCAATGATCGTCGAGCGAGGTCGTCAGCCGGCCGGCGCGGTCGTATTGGAAGCTGCGGCGGAGCGAGACCTCGCTCGGGTCACCCGTCGCCAGGCGCGCGACCTGTTCGACGACGCGGCCAACGGCGTCGAAGCTGCGTTCGAACCGGAACCGCCCGGACTCGGGCAGGACGCGCCGCTCTTGTCCGGCCGCATCCAGCTCCAAGTGGAAGGCCTGCCCCGCGTGCTCGACGCCGACGAGCGAGTCGGCGTGGTTGTAGCGGTACGCGCTCTTGACCCCGTTGGGGAGGGTGCGCGAAACGACGCGCCCCTTCGGATCGTATTCGTACCGAACCGCCAAGTCGCCCTGACGCTCGACGAGGATTCGGCCGAACGGATCGCGCTCGAGCACCGTCTCGTGGCGGTAGCCGTTCGCCTCGATCGTCGCGCGGACGATGCGGCCCGTCTTGTCTCGCACGAACGTCACGCGGCTGCCATCACTGGCCGTATCCGTCAGCACCCGGCCTGCGCGGTCGTAACTGAAGTCCCGGCTCGTGGCGTCGGGGTAACGGACACGCGTGATACGGCCGGCAAGGTCGCGGGCATGCACGAGCACGCGACCATCGAAGGTCCGCTCCTCGACGACACGCCCCGCCTGATCGTACTTGAAGGCGTAGGCTTCGCCGTTGGGGTTCTTGATCTCTGCGAGTCGCTCGTCCGAGGTGTAGCGCAAACGCCAGGTCCGCCCATCCGCCGTGCGCACGCTGGTCACGACGCCCATGCCGGAACGCTCGTAGATCGTCGCGTGCCCCAGGGGGTCGACCTCCTCCACCACGTTGCCTCGGGCGTCGTACTTCCGCTGAACGCTGGCACCGTCAGGCAGGCGCAACGTCGTTATGGCGCCCAGACGGTTCCGCAGAGCATGACTCACACGACCGAGGGGATCGGTGCGCTGGATCGGCCGTGAGAGCGCGTCGTACGCGTACGTCGTCCGGCCGCCCGACGCGTCGACCTCGGCGCTGACGTTGTTGTAGGCGTCGTACTCGTACGAAACGACGCTGCCATCGCTGCCCGAGACGCGCGCCTCACGGCCCTGCGCGTCGCGGCTTATCGTGAACGCGATACCCATGGGGTGGGAGACGCGGGAGAGCGTGCCCTTGTCGTCGTAGAAGAGCTCGGTGATAGCCCCCGCAGGCGATGTGCGGCGAACGAGCAGGTCGTCGCGATCGTACTCGTAGGCCATCACGGCCCCCTCGGGGTCGACCCGCCGGACCAGGTTGCCTCGCGCGTCGTACCAGTACTTGGTGCCCTCGCCGGCGCCGTTGACCTCGGCGATGAGGTGCCCGTCTTGATCGTACGCGCGCTCTTCGAGGAC